>CAYWTT010000227.1:0-6446 GCA_964461245.1 uncultured Prolixibacteraceae bacterium
CTGAAGGTAACCGCATGACGGGCATATTCGGCCATCCCCATGCCGGCATCCTGGGTACAGCACCACCAGGCTTCCATGATACTGTCGAGACCATACCCATTTGAAGCTAATCCCCGGTGTCCAAAGCCTCCTGTAATGAGCTGATTGAATGATAGTGCATTCCAAAATGACCACTCGGCCTTGTCGTATGAATCGTCATCACCGTGGATCAATCCCTGGTTTAAGTTGAACATAATCCAGTCGGCAATGGAGCATCCTTCGTTCCGGTCGCTTGACGGGAAAAATTCAGGAATATCCCCGTCAGGTTTTACCATATGCCCTTCTGTTATGATTTTTTGGTTCTGGTCGGGAAGGCGGTTCCAGGAAAGATCGCCTGTAATCAGGGTCATCACCTGAAGGCCGCGCAAGGTGCTTAAGAACCCATGCGAATGGGTTCTCCTTCCCTTTAGCGGACGGATATTGTCCCTGATCATCATGCAAAATTCCATCCAGCGCGGATCTTTTGTATGCCCATACAACCGGGCAAGCGGATCGGTCACCCAGGTCAGTATATCGTTGAATCCTTTTTCCGATTTCATCTCATTAAGCCAGGTATCCCTGACAGTCCAGAGTACTTCGGCCAATCCCTTGGCGGCTTCCAGCGCTCTTGATTCACCGGTTAATTCGTAATAGCGCATCAATCCGTGGAGTATTTTTGATGCAGCTCCTCCGCGGATAGGATCTTCCCCGGGATTTACTCTATCCGGAGTGGCGGCAAATCTTCCGATGTAGCCGGAAGGCTGTTTTTGTTTTATTATTCTTTCAAAAAGCGGATCTATCCGGGGATCACTTATTCCGTCCACCCCTTGTGCACAACAGAGGAATTCAAGTAGCGTGCCGGTCAGGTCTCCATTGCAAAAATCAGCTTTGCGACTTTCCTGGTCAGGACGCTCGAGGTCCATCATGATAAAATCCAGGGTGTTGCAGGGATAGGATTGCATCCGGGTTCGTGCCAGGCCGATGCGGAAGCTGAGCTGCGATGGAGCCAGAAGGGGTTTTGAAAGGGATACGGCGCCGTTCATCCACATTTCCGGGATGAGTGTCCGGTTCGCCGCAACCGGAGCTTTCGGTTTCATCTCTGTTGCGGCATAAGCCGGGATTACCGCTGCCACACCGGCAGCAGCGCTGGCAAGGGCTGACTTTTGCAAAAAATCCCGCCGGTTGATTTTGTCTTTCAGGTTTGAATGCATGTTTCTTTTTTTTTTGGGTTTAATCAGGTTAAAATACGAATGCAAAATGCTTACTCCACATCCTGAAAAACGACGGGAGTATCAAACAACGACATACAAGAGGTACTGAAGCACATCGGCACAAATCGTGTTGGCAATACGCTTCCGTCAGGATATTTCAGACTGACTTCTGCAGCGACTCCCTCCACCCAGGTGCGGGCGCCCGGTCCTTCGTCAAAATAGCTCCAGGTTGGCAACGGTCGTTCAGGCGGACAAAGGGGGAACTTTAAAAAACCGTCAGTATCCGCTGGATCTTCGAGTTTTATGATGGGAATGCCATCCGGTATGGACCGGGGAACATACCCTTCCGGTATTCCATCCGGTGAAACGCCTGAAACACGGCTGCCTACTCCGACTCCCTTTGGAGGAACAAGAATAAGGGGTCCATAGGTCAGAATCACTCCGGGATGGGTATGCTCAATGCGATGCCCGATTCTTCCGTTGAATGTGACTTTCACTTTATTCCCGCTCCGTATTTCCTCTACCTGTGGATTTTTAACATAGGAAGGAACCCGTACTTTCAACAAAATGTTTTCCGGTATGTTTTCTGCTTCAATGAATGCCTCGGCTTTTCCTGGATAAGTAGTTTGGATGGTAACCCGGGCCGTTTTATTTCCAGGTAAAAGTACTTCAAATTCACCGGGTGTCAGAAAATTCACATGGATCGTGTTGTTCCTGAAGGTAACCGAATGGCGGGCATATTCAGCCATGGCCAATCCGCCATTTTGTGTGCAGCACCACCAGGCTTCATGAATCAGATCGGTTCCATATCCGTTGGGTGCTATCCGCCGGTGTCCGAATCCCCCGGTAATTAGCTGATTGAATGCCAATGCATTCCAAAATGCACGTTCTGCTTTCTCATACGCATTGTCATCGCCATGGATTAACCCCTGGTATAAATTCAAAAGTATCCAGTCAGCAATGGAGCACCCTTCGTTTCTTGCGCTGGTAGGAAAACCTTCCGGAATATTGCCATCCGGCATTACCAGTTGTTTCTCGATAATATATCGCTGACTTTGATCAGGCACCTGATTCCAGGAAAGGTCGCCTGTTATCAGGGTCATGACCTGAAGTCCCCGTATCATGGTTAAAAATCCGTGAGAATGGATTTTCTCTTCTCCCAGCGGGTGTATATTATCCCTTACCATTTCAGAAAACTCCAGCCATCTGGGATCCCGGGTAATATGCCATAACCGGACCAGCGGTTCAATGACCCAGGAAACGTGTTTCTTGGCTTTCCATTCTTCCCTGACCGACCATAGCAATTCGGCCAAAGCCAAGGCTGCATCCAAAGCCCGCTTATCGCCTGTCAGTTCGTAATATCTCAGTAATCCGGAAAAATGTTTTGAACCCGCACCTACGCGTTCAGGGCTCTCCTCCGGGGCCACACTTCCCGGTACGGCAGCATAACGCCCGATATAACCGGAGGAGCTTCTCTGCTTTAAAATCCGTTCAAAAAGTTCGTCCAACCTTGGATCAATTTTGCCATCGACCCCTTCCGAACAGCTCAGAAACTCGAGTAGCCGGCCTGTCAGGTCTCCGTTGCAAAAATAGGCATGACGGTACCTGTGGTCAGGACGTTCAAGATCGATCATGATAAAGTCCATCGAATCGCAGGGATAAGACGACATCCGGGTCCGTGCCAGCCCGATGCGGAAGCTGAGCTGCGATGGAGCAAGTAGAGGTTTTGAAACGGAAACGGCGCCGTTCATCCACATCTTCGGTGGAAGTGACCGGATGGGGTGGACGGTTGCTTCTTTCGGATCCATTCCGGCGATTTCATGCTGAAAGGCGGGTACGATGGTGCCCGCACCCATCAGGGCGGATTGCTGGATGAAGTTTCGCCGGTTGATCCGGTTTTTTTGGTTTAAGGACATATCTTTTATGGATTTAATCATGTTCCAGAGGGAAAAATAATCTCTGGTTATCCGGCCTTGCCGTAGAACCGGGATGTATCAACTATTCTGAAGAAGACGGAATGTTGTTATTCATCCTTTTTGGCCTTTCGGGGTCAAATCGGTGCGGCTTCCTTTTCCTCCTTGCTGCGGAAATATAAATCCCGGCTTCTTTGCTCCCTGTTCTGGATAGGTTTCCTTTCCCTGATCAAAGGAAACTGGTACCAGTAAGCTACAGAGCTGACGTCATCGGAACGGAGATAATAGACTTTATTGGTATCGCGTCTCGGATGCTCAAAACGCATGAATATCAGGCTGTCGCCGTATTTGTTCCGGGCATCGTCGATGAAGGCGGTCCCCATCTGCTGAACGTCGATTTTAATATTATTCCTGAAATAGACCGGGTCGTTGAGGTGGAACCGGTACATCGAGCAGAAATTCTTTTCGGCCAGCGGAGCTCCGCGATATGGCGTGCAATGGGTGCTGATGCCCCAGGCAGCCCCGAAGTAGTCTTCCAAACCAGTACCGCATATAGTGGGGTATTGCGTGTTTGAATCGATATAAAACTTCACCTCCCCTTCGCCCCACCATCCGCTGACCAATGGTCTGATTCCTATGACACAACCCAGGAATACTCCCCTGGCCCCCCTGACCTCCAGTATCGTATAATCATGCCCGTACCGTGTGGGATTTTCCCTATTGAACGAAGCATGGAACCTTCCGTCATTTTTTGCTACCTTATCTCCGAGGGTAAAGTCTATCTCATAGAAAAACCAGTCAAAATCGGTATCCGACTCATTGGTGACGGTGATCAGGGCATGATCCCTGAAAGGCATGGGAATATCACAATTATATGCACAGCGCGGCTGTATTGAAATAAGTTGTGATGTCATAGGCAAATCAGCTCCGTGCGACATGCAGAAAAAATCGGCCAATGGAACCTCCACACTGGGAACAGAGCTGTTCTCCCAGAACATTCTGAGAATGATATTGCGCAATTCCACTGGGGCCCTCTGGCTGACCGTGCACCAGATATGCCTTACCATTCCAGGGCCGTCCGTATTCAGAAGTGTTTCGGTAGTTCCTTTCTTGAAATCCTTTAAGGCAGGATTCCCTTTTAGTCCTTTTTTGGTCATGCCTCCTTTCCCTTTTTCTGCCAGTGGATTTTCTGCGCTGGCTTCCCTGCTTTCCAGGTTTTTCAGCTTATAAAGCTGAAAGGGGGGTTGAGCATTTCCCTTCATTGCGAACCAGGTAAATATCAATATCAAAAAACAGCGGATTTGTTTCATGGGATGTATTTATAACCGGGAATTCCTGGTCTTTTGACATAATAAGACAAACCTGACCTGGTTTCTGCGGCACAGGAAACTAACCGGTAGAGTTCCCGGTCAGGCTTATCTTATTTGAATATCAATTATATCCGGGATTTTGCCCTAACGAAGGATTCAGGGCTATCTCCGTGGATGGTATCGGGAAGATCCGGTGATTCGGATCGCTGTCCGTTTTAAAAGGCCATGGAGATTCAAATTTGCCAAACCTGATCAGGTCGTTCCTTCGCCAGTTTTCTCCCACGAATTCCCTGGCCCTTTCATCCAACAGGCTTTCCAGATTGACGGAGGTAAAGGGAGTAGCTTTTGCCCTGGCCCTTACCATGTTGACCAGCGACAAGGCAGTATGTCCCATGGTGGGAGATGCCCCCCTCAGAATGGCTTCTGCCTTCATTAAAAGTACATCGGCATACCTGAAAATGGGTACATCGTTGCTTTGGTCACGGGTAAGCGAAAATTTATCCGGAAGGAATTTGTTCAGCCGGTATCCGACCTGCTTTCCGGCCACATCATCTCCGGTATCGAACTTGGCAAGGTCGCGGAAATCGATTGCCGGAGTAAATTCCAGCTGAACAGTAATCACTTCATTGGGATTAGGCCCTGAATATCTTACATCATACCCCTTATTGGTTGTGGTGATCAAAATGGGAGTGCCATCGGCGTTGTACTGTTTTCCGGTCAGCCAAACTTTGTTCCTGACATCGGTCGGATCGTTGAACTTGGCATAAAACTCAGGAATAGTCCTGACACTCCCGCTGGGAGCATAGGGCAGGCTGTATTTGTTTTGAAGCAGCGGATGCAGCCACCAGCGGGCAAAGTACTGCCCCTGGATGTTATTACAGTCATACGGTATGGCAAAAATAAAGTCTTTGATCTGGGGTCCGTTGTCGATATCGAACATTTTCAGGTAATCGGAAGAAAGAGCAAATGACCCGTTTGTATTGGCCTCGGTAATGACTTTATCACACATGGTTACCACTTCGTTGTACTTGTTTTGTCCGGTATAAACCGGTGCGTTCAGATATAGTTTGGCAAGGAAAGCATAGGCCATCCATTTGGTGGGGCGGCCATAAGTGGCTGCGTTGACCGCACTTTTCAGGTCAGGAACTGCTTCCAGAACCTCCTTCTCAATGAAATTGAAAACCTCAGTGCGGGTAGCCCGTCCGTTGGCAGTTTCTCCGAATGTGGTCACCAAAGGGATGTTCCCGAACAGATCCATCATGGTCCACAGGGCATAGGCACGCACTGTCTTGATTTCCGCAAAGGCACTGTTTTTTTCATCCGATTCCGGGGCCTCATTCAATAACTGCAATACACGGTTGCAAGTGCTTACTACTGAAAAGCCCCACGTCCATGCTTTACCGACGATGGCATTATCTTTATCATAGGTGTGAGTGTAAAGTTGTTTCCACCTTGCCGCGTCATACCACCGGCCTCCGTTTGCGGTCAGTATCATGGCATCGGTGGTCAGCTCCCCGGTCAGCCAATATGCTTCGCCATTGTTGTTCTTGTTGCTCAGACTGCTGTATACTGCGCTGGCAACCGCGACGAAATCTTCCTCCGTTTTGGGAAAATTGGAAGGCGTAATTTCGGATTCCACCGAAACATCCAAATCGGTACATCCGGCGTAGAATGTTAAAGTTAAAGCAAGCGTATAAACCAAGCTCTTTATTTTGATCTTTTCCATGAGATTAAATTTTAAACTTTTCAGAATACTAAAAATCCACATTCACTCCAAACATGAACGTTCTGGTCTTTGGATAATACAGGCCGTCATCGGTACCGGGAGTAATCCCTCCCATATAAACTTCAGGATCAAGTCCTTTATAGCCGGTAATGGTAAATACATTGTTTACGGTTGAATAAATTCGCAAATTTTTGACCAGGGGTGTTTTTAGCTTAAAAGTATAAGCCAGGGTCACATTATCCAGCCGGATATAATCTCCTTTTTCAAG
>CAYWTT010000228.1:0-6441 GCA_964461245.1 uncultured Prolixibacteraceae bacterium
ATTAAGATTTGAGATCAATCTTTTGGTTAAAATGCTCACCGGTAGATTTTTATCCGGCAGAAAGCATTTGTTGACCGAATTTAAGTAATTATTTTCCATAACTTAAAATTTGAATTGGTGTCTTATGTTTTTTTTTTAACCCAAAACAAATATATGACAATTACGGATAAAAATATATAAAGAGATCTTTATATCCTAAAATAAATCATAAAATAGTGTTTTCTTGTAAGACATTCAAATAATTGGTTTAATTATTCGGGGAAATTTTTAGTTCAATGACCGGGAATTTCAGGAATTGAGGGTTATATCTGTTCCCATCCTTCCCTGTAAGTATGTCTGACCCATTCTTCTGCCATTTCTGCAGCGGGTAAAGTAGCATAATCCTTGGAAAAGCGGGGATCGCCGCTGATCACCTGGAAACGGTCGCGTGTGATGATCCTGATTTTATCATCGTATCCGATATTGGTGAACCTCATATTTTTACCGTCCCAAAGCAATTTCCTGTTCAGACTCTGGAGCCGGACAGCCAGCACACCCATCATCACCATTTCGTTCAATGGTCCTGAGTAGCCAAAATGGGAAGATGCTTCCAGCCGGGTTTCCTTACTTTCCTTGCAAGCTCTGATCCAGTCCTGTTCGTGTCCGCCGGTCATGGCATCGGGGATGCGACGGATAATATTCCCGGGCTGTTTAAAATTTTCCATTTCCCGGGTAGGGAGCAGCTGTGGGTTCCGGGCATAGGTTCCGCACATGATTTTGCCCCGGGTACCATGGAAGATGCAACCCCCATCGGCATCACCCATGATTTCTCCCGACAGCAGTTCGTCGGGTCGCGGGGGCATTAAACCGCCATCGTACCAATAAACGGTCAATTCCGGCATGGCTACTTTCGGCAGATTATCCCTTCTGGGAAATTCATACTGGATAAATTCAGCATTAGGGGCTGTTTCGGTGTTTATGGGCGTGGATGAAGCTTTCACGGAAGATGGATATTCCAGTTTCAGTGCCATGAACACCGGATCGAGAATGTGACAGGCCATATCTCCCAGTGCACCGGTGCCGAAATCCCACCAGCCACGCCAGTTCCATGGAGTATAAATCTCATTGTACGGACGGTAAGGAGCCGTGCCGATAAACAGATCCCAGTCCAGGTTTCTGGGTGGGCGCTGGCTTTTTTCAGGTCTTTCGAGGCCCTGTGGCCATATGGGGCGGTTGGTCCAGGCGTCCACATGGGTCACCTCTCCGATTACTCCCGCCCAGATCCATTCACAGATCTTGCGGATACCTTCGTCTGAATTCCCCTGGTTCCCCATTTGTGTAGCGACTTTATAGGTTCTGGCGGTTTCGGCCAGTACGCGTGATTCATAAACCGTATGGGTCAGTGGTTTCTGGACGTACACGTGATATCCCTGGCGCATTGCCATAAAGGCAGGCAGTGCATGAGAATGATCGGGAGTGGCGATCAGCACTGCATCAATCTCTTTCTGCTGATCGAACATGACCCTGTAATCTTTATATAACTTGGCTCTGCTCCAGGCCTTGAAAGCACTTTTCCCGGCATAATCCCAGTCAAGAACACACCAGCATACGATATTTTCTGTTTCCATGTTTTTCAGGTTGCGGTAACCCATTCCTCCCACACCTATCCCGGCAATATTGAGTTTTGAACTGGGAGGTGTATGTCCCAATCCTGCAACAGCATGGCTGGGTATAATAGAAAATGCAGCAGCCGCAGTGGCAGTGGTGGCAAGAAAGGAACGGCGGCTGATGCTGCCTGATTTTTGTTCTTTGTTGTTCATGGCAATAAAGATGTCATCCTGTTAGGATTTGAGAGGCTGAAAATAAAGAAAATATGGAGATGGTGTAAATTAAAAAATGTAAAATCAGATTGCTTTGAGCAGTTCAACTGCCTCGGTCACTCCCGGAACCGAACTGAAGGTCAGGGTGAGTTTGCCATCTTCTTTCATCCTGCATTTTTTCGGATAAGCTTGAAGATAGTTTAAAATTTTGTTGAATGTGATTGATTGATAGTAAGTTGATCTCTGATCAACCGGAAAATAGCAGATCATTATATCGCTCTTCAGCACGATTTTTTCCATTCCAAGGGAGATGGCCAGCCATCTTAGCTTCACAATATCCAGCAATTCGGAACTCTCCCTGGGCAACTTTCCAAACCGGTCCACCAGGCTGTTTTTAAATTTATTTAACTGGTTTTCATTTTCAATACTGTCCAGTTCCCTGTATAGGAGTATTCTTTCGGCCGTCCCGGGAATATAATTCTCGGGGAACAGCAGTTCCAGGTCGGTATCTATCTGACAATCATTCACATAGCTCATCCCGGTGAATGCTTTTACTCCGGAAGGTTCTTCCGCTTTAAACAGATCACCGAATTCTTCCGATTTCAACTCTTCCACGGCTTCATTCAGAATACGGTGATACGTTTCAAAACCGATATCGGCGATGAAGCCGCTCTGTTCAGCTCCCAGCAGGTTCCCGGCACCCCTGATGTCCAGGTCCTGCATCGAAATATTGAACCCGCTCCCTAGGTCAGAGAACTCTTCAATGGCTTTCAGTCTGCGACGTGATTCAGGAGTCAGACCGGCCAGGGGAGGGGTAATGAGATAGCAGAAAGCCTTTTTATTGGAACGGCCGACTCTTCCGCGCAACTGGTGCAGATCACTCAGCCCGAAGTTTTGTGCCTGGTTGATGATCATGGTATTGGCATTGGGGATGTCCAGTCCTGACTCAATGATGGTGGTGGCGATCAGCACATCATACTTTCCATTGATAAAATCGAGCATTACCTTTTCGAGGATGCGCCCCTCCATCTGCCCATGTCCGACCACAGTCTTTACTCCCGGCACTATCCGGCGGACGGTTTCTTCCACTTCATGAATATTCTGCACCCGGTTGTGGATGAAAAATACCTGCCCGTTCCGGCCGACTTCATAAAGGATGGCTTCCCGGATCAGCTGTTCGTTGAAGCCGTGAACTTCGGTGATGATGGGGTAGCGGTTGGGAGGAGGGGTCTGGATAATCGAAAGGTCCCGCGCTCCCATCAGTGAAAACTGGAGGGTTCGTGGGATGGGTGTGGCTGTCAGGCTGAGCGTGTCGAGGTTGACCTTCATCTGTTTCAGCTTTTCCTTGACCGCCACTCCGAATTTCTGCTCTTCATCGATGATCAGCAATCCGAGGTCCCTGAATTTCACATCAGCGCTCACTAACCGGTGGGTACCAATGAGGATGTCTACTTTCCCCTCCTTCAGTTCTTTCAGTGTCTCTTTGATTTCACCAGTCGAACGCAACCGGCTGATATAGGCTACTTTGGTCGGAAAATCAGCGAGACGATCCGAAAATGTTTTGTAATGCTGAAGGGCCAGGATGGTGGTTGGCACCAATACAGCCACCTGCTTGTTGTCGGTGACCGCTTTAAATGCGGCGCGGATAGCCACTTCCGTTTTGCCGAAACCCACATCACCGCATATCAGCCGGTCCATGGGAACTCTTTTTTCCATGTCTTCCTTCACCGCCTGGGTAGCCTTTTCCTGATCAGGAGTATCTTCATATATGAATGAGGCTTCCAGTTCGGTCTGAAGGTAGGAATCGGGTGAATAAGCGAAACCGTCTTCCTCCCTTCGGCGGGCATACAGGGCGATCAGTTCCCTGGCAATGTCCTTCACCTTTGATTTGGTCCGGTTTTTCAGATTCTGCCATGCTGCGGTTCCCAGCTTGTTGAGCTGCGGAGGAGAGCCATCCTTTCCCTTGTATTTGGATATCCGGTGTAGGGAGTGGATACTCACCAGCAGCGAGTCATTGTCCCTGTATACCAGGCGGATGGCTTCCTGGATCTTCCCGTTGACTTCGGTTTTAACCAATCCTGCGAACTTTCCAATGCCATGGTCGACATGAACTACATAATCTCCCGGGAAAAGCTTGTTCAGCTCTTTCAGCGTGATGGCTTCCCTTTGGGGCTTGCTGCTGCGCAACCGGTAACGGTGATACCTTTCAAATATCTGGTGATCGGTATAGAGACAGAGTCGAAGATCATGATCGATAAAACCTTCATTCAGAGCAAATCCTATCGGTTCGAAGGTAACTTTTTTCCTGATTTCCCGGAAAATGTCCCTGAGCCGTTCCGCCTGTTTTTCCTGGCCAGAGAGGAGCAGTATGCGGTATCCCCGGTCGGTAAAATCCTGGAGGTTTTCACTCAGGAGCATGAAATTCTTATTGAAAACCGGCTGTTTCGAAAGATTAAACCCGATTTCGAACGATGCAGGGAATAATTCGCCCCCTGTCGATTCCAGGCAGGTTTTCGCTTGGAGCTGCCGTACCATCTCTTTGCCGGTCAGCAGGCTTTCAGCGCTGATGGTCACTTCTCCTGCCCCGTTTTCAAGGGTATGAACGACCAGGTTATCCAGATTCCCTTCGATCAAACGGCTGTTCACCGTAAATACCATCGTGGAAGGGGAAAGAAACTCCAACAGGGATATGCGCTCCCCGGCCACTTCATCCTGCCGGATGTCGGGTACCAGGGTGATTTGGTCGTGACTGACTTTCGATACCTGGGTATCCATGTCAAAGCTCCGGAGGGAATCTACTTCATTTCCGAAAAAATCCAGCCGGTACGGGTCTTCACTGGCAAAGGAAAAAATGTCCACTATACTTCCCCGGATGGAGAACTGACCCGGTTCAGTCACAAAATCAACTCTTTCAAAACCGTACTCCCAAAGGAATTCGCTGATGAATTCGATCGATATCTTTTCCCCTTTGGAAACGGTAAGCGTATTGGATTTGAGTTTTTCGCGCCCCGGAACCTTTTCGACCAACCCTTCCGGATAGGTTACCATTATGGTTGCCGGACCATCGGCGGCAATTCTGCTGAGCCCTTCGGTCCTCATCACCAGGTTATCCTGGTCAGGTTGACCATACTGAATGGATCTTTTGTACGAGGAGGGAAAATAAATGGTCTTTTTTTCTAGTCCGAGAGAAACCAGGTCATCGTAAAAATAGGCTGCTTCTTCCCTTTCTGGTAAAATAACCAGGATGTTTCGCGCTGAATGTTTCAGCAGATGGGCGGCAAGAATGGTCCGAGCAGAGCCAAAGATCCCCTGCAGGTGAATTTTTTCTCCCGGGGGGGTATCCAGATGATCCAGGAGCCGGTTCCATCCCGGATGCCCTTCAAAAAGTTGTAAAAATGCCGCTGCTTCCAAAAATCAGCCTCCAAAACCGGCGCAAAGATAAAAACAAAGCCTTATCAGAGGTTTGAAAAATTGGATTAAAAGCACTATTTTAATTAAACCTTCCTCCGAATCTGCGGCGAAGTTCCTGCATAACCTTCCTCCTGATTTCGGCTTCTGTCTGATAAAGTTTAATGATTTGCTGCGGGGTAAGAGCCGTTTTGAATTCGGGATAGTATTTCTTCCGGATGTCAATCAGTTTCTGCGCATGGTCAAGTTGCATCATCACTCTTCTTTCAGCCTCCTCAGCAGTCAGACTGTCGGGATTCGCCCGCATAATCCCTCCCTGTTCACGAAAATTGATGCCTGCCAGTTCCTTTTCATAAGCGGTGTATATCGGACTGAACCTTTCCATGGTGGGTTGGCTGAGTTGCAACGATTTCTGGATCTCATTCAACTTTGCCTGGAGGATTCTTTCCCGAATGCGAAATCCACGGGTTTGCGCATCTGCTCCCCAAATGGTCAGCATGATCATCAGGGTGACTAAAATTGTTTTCATTGTTTTCATTGTTTTCATCTGTTTATTTTATATGGTTCATTTATCAAATTCTATGAAACAGATGCCTGCCCGATGCAGGCGGGTAATTTGCATGTGGCAAATAATCATTTCAGTTGGTGTATTGCTATACATGCTCATTTCATGGTGTATTGTTTTCAGTTTCTTCAGCAAACAGGTCATTCTGGGCAGCCATGGCCCATTGGAGCAGTTCTTCGTCGCTGAGGGAAGCCAGTACATTCTCCATCCGGCTGCTGTCCGGTCCATCCGCATACTTATGGGTGATATCATTTATTGCCGTATTCTTTCCCGACAGTGTGATATGATCATCAACCGGTACATCCTCCTGTTTTAATATTTCAGGGACCTTTTGAGCCACAGGCCGGAATGTTCCCTTATCTGCCGGGGAAAGGAATAATATTCCCCATGCGGCCAGGGCAATAAATGAGGCTGCGATGGAAACCGAATATCCCATCCATCTTTTTTTTCTGCAAATTTGTTCTCTCTTTTGAGCTGCTTCCAGGGTTTTCCCGGTGATGCCGCTAAAAAATCCGTCGGGAACAGTATACGGCATTTTTTTTCCTATTTTCAGAAAATCATCCTCTTTATTCATTCTTCAATGGTTTAACATGTATTCCTTAATTTTTTCACTGGCGTAATGAAAATTGGTCTTTAAAGCGTTTTCCGAACTATTCAGTATTTTGCTGA
>CAYWTT010000229.1:0-6426 GCA_964461245.1 uncultured Prolixibacteraceae bacterium
TGAGGGTGGTTTTCCCGGCACCGATATTTCCGGCAACAGCGATATGCATAAGTACAGGTTTAAATGATATAAAATTATACTTTCTTGAGAAAATCGAGCAATTGATCGAGGTAAATTCTATCGTTGGCCAAACGCGGAATTTTATTCTGCCCACCCACTTTTCCCCGGCTTTTCATCCAATTGTAAAAAGTACCCCGTGGAGCAACTACGAGATGAGGCATTTCCAGCGTCAGGTTTTTATGCCGCTTGGCTTCGTAATCCGAATTGAGTGTCTTCAGCGCGTTGTCGAGGGCAGTCATAAAATGATCGGGACTGGTAGGTTCCCGTTCAAATTCGATAATCCACTGATGGGCTCCTTTTTGTCCGGTACCCATAAAGACAGGACCCGCGGTATATTCATGTACAACTGCCCCTGTTCTTTCACACGCCACTTTCAGTGCCTGATCGGCATTGTCTACGATCAGCTCTTCTCCAAAGGTGTTGATGTAATGCTTGGTGCGACCCGTGATCTTGATCTTGTAAGGATTGGTGGAAGTAAATTTCACCGTATCTCCGATGATATAGCGCCATAATCCTCCGTTGGTGGAGATCACCATGGCATAATTCTCATCCGTTTCTACCTCAGAAAGTGTCAATACCCGCGGATTCTCCGATCCCCACTCCTTCATGGGAATAAACTCATAAAAGATGCCCAGGTCAAGCATCAGCAGCATATCATGCTGGCTCGGATTGTCCTGGATGGCGAAAAATCCTTCCGATGCGTTATAGGTTTCCATATAATGCATATGGGGAGAGGGGATGATTTGCCGGTATTGCTCCCTGTAAGGATCAAAATTGACCCCTCCGTGAATAAAAAGTTCCAGATTGGGCCATATCTCCAAGATGTGGCTTTTACCTGTTTTCTCCAGGATCCGTTTCAACATGACAAGGTACCAGGAAGGTACACCAGCAAAAGAGGTCACATTCTCATCGAGCGATGAGGCAATGATCTTCTCCAGTTTTTCCTCAAACTCCTCGATCAGTGCAATCTCCGCAGGAGGAATACGGATGAACTGCGTCCAGAAAGGAATGTTCTCAATCAGAATGGCGGAGAGGTCTCCGTAATAGGAGTTGTTACTGAAGTTATTAATGCTGTGGCTTCCGCCAATGGTCAACGATTTTCCGGAGAAAATCCTCGAATCGGGATAATTTCTAACATACAATGCCAGGACATCTCTGCCCCCACGGAAATGGCAATTTTCCAGCGAATCTTTCGTGACCGGGATGAATTTGCTCTTATCACAGGTAGTGCCTGAAGATTTGGCAAACCACTTCGTTTCTCCCGGCCACAGCAGATTCTTTTCACCCTGACGGAGTTTCTCCACCCATGGTTTTACCTCTTCATAAGTCTGAAGGGGCAACATCTTTTGGAAATCCTCCACAGAAAAGATGTTCTCGAATTGATGAAGTCTGCCGTATTCAGTATTTCGGGCACTCTCCAACAGTTGAAACAATACTTCTCTCTGAATTTCAAACGGATATTTGCTATAGAGCTCTATCTGGTATATTCTTTTGAAATTCAGCCATTTTATTACAGAATTAACAAGTGGCATATCTGTTCAGTTCGCTTTGGTCAAAATTATGAATATTTTGACGGAACAATTCCAAAACCGATTTTTTTCCTAATTTTATCAAACTGAAAATATACCTGCCTGATTTTATGAATTATCTGGATATTGTTTTGGGAATCCTCCTCATTTTATCAACGCTGAACGGTTTTTCAAAGGGCTTTGTGGAGGAACTGGCCGGATTGGTGGCACTTATTCTGGGAATCTGGGTAGCTATCCATTTTTCGGATGTGGCAAGCCACTACCTGACCGACCATTTCAACTGGACCTTCCGACACCTCACCCTTGTTTCTTTCATCGTTACCTTTCTTGTGGTGGTAATTCTGGTGAACATTATAGGATCATTTATCGGTAAAATGGTGAAAGCCGCCAGTCTCGGTTTTCTGAACCGCCTGGCCGGATTGGCTTTCGGAGCGGTTAAGGGTGCACTGATCCTCAGTGTTTTGCTGGTTATTTTTGACAGGATAGACCGGGATGTCCATCTGATCTCAGAGCAGAAAAAATCGGAATCCAGATTATATACTCCCGTTAAGAATTTCGCTCCCGGAGTATTCCCGTTCCTCGATTTTTGGGGTGAGAACGTCCCAGAAGAGCCGGATTAAATCTTGCCCGTTCACCGGCTTCCGGAAGCGGGGTCCCGGACTGACCATGGTCTTTTCTGAGAGGAATCACCACCTCCGGGAGGTATAGTATTCACATTGAGTTAACCTGTAATCAGATACAATTTTTATCTTTGCGCAAAATTTTTAAGGATGAATTTTATTGACGAACTCTCCTGGAGGGGAATGATCCAGGATGTGATGCCCGGAACAGAAGAACAGTTGAGTAAGGAGATGACTTCTGCTTATATCGGATTTGATCCCACCGCCGAATCGCTCCATGTGGGCAGCTTCGCCCAGATCATGCTGCTGAAAAGGTTCCAGCTGGCCGGGCACAAACCCATTGCACTGGTCGGAGGCGCAACCGGCATGATTGGTGATCCTACCGGAAAATCACAGGAAAGAAACCTGCTCGATGAAGAGACGCTGAATAAAAATATGGCAGGCATTAAAATGCAGCTTTCCAGATTTCTTGATTTTGATTCTGATTCACCCAATGCAGCAGTTATGGTCAACAATTATGACTGGATGAAGGATTATACCTTTCTTGGCTTCATCCGCGACATTGGGAAGCACATCACCGTGAATTACATGATGTCGAAAGATTCAGTCAAAAAGCGGCTGAGCAACGAATCCAATGTGGGAATGTCATTCACCGAATTTACCTATCAGCTTGTCCAGGGATATGATTACCTGTGGCTGTATGAAAATATGAACTGCAAACTCCAGATGGGAGGTTCCGACCAGTGGGGCAACATCACCACCGGGACTGAACTGATCCGGCGGAAAACAGGAGGGGAAGCCTATGCGTTGACCATTCCGCTGATCACAAAAGCTGACGGCGGGAAATTCGGAAAAACGGAACACGGCAATGTATGGCTGGATCCGGAAAGAACTTCACCCTACGAATTCTATCAATTCTGGATGAATACCTCGGATGATGATGCCGAAAGATACATTAAGGTATTTACCCTGTTGTCGAAGGAAGAGACCGAAGATCTGATCAGCCGGCACCGTGAAGCCCCCCATTTGCGCCTGCTTCAGAAAAGGCTGGCTGAAGAGATCACGGTAATGGTCCATTCCAGGGAGGATTTTGAAATGGCGGTTGAAGCTTCGCAAATCCTTTTTGGCCAGGGAACCACGGAACAGCTGAGGAGGCTGAATGAAAAGACCTTTCTGACTATATTCGAAGGCGTACCCCAATTTGAAGTCGCTATGAACGATCTCTCCTCCGGGATTAATATTGTAGAGCTCCTGGCAGAAAAAACGGCTGTTTTTCCTTCTAAGGCTGAATTACGCCGGACTATCCAGGCAAACGGGCTGAGCCTGAACAAGGAGAAGATCGTCAACTCTGATCAGGTGGTGGCAACCGACATGCTTATCGGAGGCAAATATCTGCTTGCACAAAAAGGCAGGAAGAACTATTATCTGATTATTGCACGTTAAATCACGATAATTCTCACGGATTCATACTAAAGAAACAAAGTTGTCGTTAAAAATTTAACGATCAAATTCAAACCATTTTTATGAATGACTTTTTCGACAATCAACAGGTGATACAGGTAATTCGCAAACGTTTTCTTCACCTGGTGATAATCGGGGTTGTGGCTGTAGCCTTGTCGGCATTATTCTCCTCACCCGCATTTATCAAACCGAAATTCAGATCCTCGGCCAGGATCTACCCCATTAATCTGGCGGTTATGAGCATGGAATCGGAAACCGAGCAGATGCTGGAGATCATCAATTCAAACGACATCAAAATCAGGATGTTTGATGCTTTTCAGCTGGATGAAGTGTATAAAATCAACAGGAATGATCCCCAATACCTCACCTACATGCTGGGAGAGTATAACACCAATGTCTCCACCAAGAAAACCGAGTTTGAAACAGTGGAGGTGGCCGTATTGGATGAAAGTCCGGAGAGAGCTAGCCGGATGTGCGATTCCATCATCCATTATTACAACGAGAAAGTCAGGGAAATGCACTCTTCCAAAAACTGGGAGGTGGTAAAAATCGTGTCAGATAACATTAAGCTTCGGACGAACGAAAGGGACTCCCTGCTTCAACTGTTGAACGCGGAGCGTCAGGATTATAAAATCCTGGATTTCAACACCCAGGTCAAAGAGGTGACCCGCGGATACATGGATGCCTTGTCGTCAGGACGAGAAAGCACCTCCGGCGGACGGGAAATCAAACAGTTGTATGAAAATCTGTCAGCCAAGGGAGGAGAGGCATACATCCTTGAAAACCAGTTCAGGAAAATAAACAATGCGATAGATTCCCTTAAGAACATATACGACATCAATCTATCGGAAGCCCGGAAGCACATAACCTATTGTTTTGTAGTGGAAAAACCCTTCCCTGCCGACAAGAAGGCTTATCCGGTAAGATGGCTGATAGTGACTGTCACCACAGGAGCCTCCCTCTTCCTGGGATTATTGCTGTTCGTTTTACTGGATTATAAGAGACAAAAGTGACCCGGGCCCTCAGGAATCTGTCGCCTAAGCTGCTCCTTTTTTACGGGATTTCGCTGGTATTCATATTATTGAATATATGGTTCTGTGTAAAAAAGGAGACCTATGCTGTTGCGCTCCTGCCATTAGCCTTTGCTATTATCTTGCTCGCCATCTATTCTGTCGACCGGCTCTTGCTGCTGGTGGTGCTGATGACGCCCCTCTCTCTTCCGCTTACCCTGCTCTACCCGGGACTTCCTGTTGACCTTTACCTGCCCACCGAGCCGTTGCTTTTCGGGATCCTCCTGCTCTTCCTGCTGAAAATATCGGCTGGCCACCGGATAGAAAAAAAGGTGCTCCTCCATCCGGTATCCATTATGATCGGAATTTGGCTGACCTGGATCTTCATCACCAGCCTAACCAGTACCATGCCACTGGTCTCTTTCAAATTCTGGCTGGTGAAGATTTGGTATGTGGTCGGCTTTTATCTGCTGGGAATTTCCTTGTTTGGCAATAAGGCAAACTACCAACGGTTTGTATGGTTATATGTATCCACCCTGATCATAGTCATCGGGTATGCCACTACACGCCACCTGGGGTACGGTCTGTTTGACAAACAAGCAGCCCACTTTGTGATGAACCCGTTTTACAAGGACCATACATCCTATGGAGCTATCCTGGCCATGTTCATCCCTTTTCTGTCCGTATTTACCTTCACTCCCTTTTACAGGCACAAACCCCTCTTCCGGTGGATCGCAGCAGGAGTTCTGTTAATCCTGTTTATTGCCTTTTTTCTATCTTATGCCAGGGCTGCCTGGATAAGCCTGTTTGCAGCCATCATGGTCTGGCTGGTCCTGAAACTCAGGATCAGGCTCCGTACCCTGCTGATCACCCTGGTTTCGGTTCTGGCTATCGTGCTGGTTTTTCAAAAACAGCTGGTGATGTACCTGGAGCGGAACACCGAAGAGTCTTCCGCCAACCTGATGGAGCACTTCTCTTCCATATCCAATATTTCATCCGACGCATCCAACCTGGAAAGAATAAACCGCTGGAGCTGTGCCATAAGGATGTTCCGAGACCGCCCGGTATTTGGATACGGGCCCGGCACTTACATGTTCAAATATGCCCCTTACCAGCTCACCAAAGACCGGACCATCATCAGCACCAATGCGGGCGATTTGGGGAATGCCCACAGTGAATACTTGGGACCTCTGGCCGAAAGCGGACTCCCAGGCATGATCTCATTCCTGCTGCTGATGTTAAGCGTGGTCTATACCGCGTTTCACACCTATTACAGAATGAAAAATCCCGGGATGAAGGCCGTTTTGTCGGGCGCTTTCCTGGGATTGATCACCTATTACGGGCATGGTTTGATGAATAACTTCCTCGATACCGACAAGGCATCCATCCCTTTCTGGGGATTTACGGCCATGATCGTTGCCCTCGATTTCCTGTCAAGAAAGGAATCCTCTCCGGAAACAAAATAAAATCCTGTCTATTGTTTTACCCGTTCGCTGTACGTACGGTCGCGGGTGTCCACTTTAATAACCTCGCCCTCGTTGATAAACAGGGGAACCATCACTTCGGCACCTGTTTCCACCGTGGCAGGTTTCAATGCGGTGGTATTGGCCGTGTTTCCCTTTTCTCCCGGAACAGTATAGGTTACGGCCAGTTCCACGAAAGGAGGAAGTTCTGCGGTCAGCGGAGTTTCCGTATCGGCATGAAACTGAACCTCAATAATCTGACCTTCTTTCATCAGGTCATTGT
>CAYWTT010000230.1:0-6417 GCA_964461245.1 uncultured Prolixibacteraceae bacterium
TGACAATACCTTTTATCTGGGCGGATCGCTGCGTCGTGACGGACTATCCAGGCTTCCCGAGAAAGGACGCTGGGGTACTTTCTATGGCGGATCTTTTGCCATACGGTTGTCCCAGCTCGGATTCTGGGAATCGATGAAGGCGGTGATCAGTGATTTCAGGTTACGGGGTAGTTATGCTCAGGTAGGGAATGACGACATCGGCGATTTCACCTATCTGGATACCTTCACCGCCCAGTTATACGGTTCCCAGACCGGTATTTCCTATTACCAGACCGGTAACGCCAATCTGAAATGGGAAAAGCAAACCATTTATGACCTGGGATTTGACATCTCCTTTTTCGACAGGATTAGTTTCACCGCAGCATACTGGTCAAAGAAAAACTCAGATATCGTACTGAGCTCCCCCACCCCTCCTTCGCTGGGAATTCCATGGAACGTAATCAGCCAGAATGTGGGCGCTGTTGAAAACAGCGGCCTTGAATTTGAAGTGAACGGGAATGTGGTAAAAACCAAGGATTTCAGCTATGATGCTTCATTCAACTTTTCCACCCAGTACAATAAAGTGACCGAACTGCTGAGCGATATGACCTATGAACATTATATCATCAGGGAGGGAGAATCGATGCGTTCCCTTTATGGGTATCAATATGAAGGAGTGAACATGAAAAACGGGTATCCTTTGTACAAAAAAGCCGACGGCACCATTGTCCAGGGGAATCCCAAAGACAGTAAATATTATGTGTATAATGCATCTGATCCGGCCACCCTGGGTGCAGCAAGCAGTTTGACATCGACCGACAAGGTAATTCTTGGGAATACCATTCCAAAGTGGTTCGGCGGCTTTGACAACACTTTAAAATACAAGAATTTCGACCTGAATATTTTCCTGCGCTTCTCGGGAGGAAACAAGATCGCCAACGTGACCCGCAGGGACATGATGAATATGTATTTTCAGAATAACGGAACCGAAATTCTTGACCGCTGGCAGAGCGTCGAAAAACCGGGTAACGGGAAAGTTCCGATCATCATGTACAATCTGGGATCTTTCCTCAACCTGGAAGCCGACGGATCTTCAAGATGGGTAGAAAAAGGCGATTTCCTGAAACTTCAGAACCTGTCGCTGGGATACACTCTACCCAAGGATATTGTGAACAGACTGACCTTCAGTCAGGTGAGATTCTATTTACAGGCCCAGAATCTGTTCACGCTGACGAAATATACCGGGCTGGATCCTGAAGTATATACAACCACCCTTGGTGTAGACTGGAACGGTAATCCGCAGCAGAGGAGTTTCACCTTTGGGATGAATATTGTGTTTTAACTTAAAATGTGAAGTCATATGAAAAGAAATATAGGATTTAAGAGTGTTTTGGCCGGTTTATTCCTGTTTGCTTTTGCTTATCCTTTTTCATCGTGCGATGATGAAGTTTTGGATCTGATGCCGGCAAATTCAGTGGGTTATACCGATGCCTTCAGTACAAGCAAATTGTGTGAGCTCTCCATGGTCGGCTGTTATGATGCAGCCCAAAGCGGATACTATCCGGGCAACAACCAGCGCAGGGGATACCCCTTTGGTGCGGCATCCATCGAACAGGGCGACATGCGTGGTGAAGACATGCTGAATGTGCAGGCCTTTTTTGCCGTCACTTACGGAAGCACCTACGGTTCTTCTTCGCCGAACGGCCAGGCCATGTGGGAATGCACCTATCAGATGATCAATAAGATCAATATCTGCATCGAAGGGTTTAAACTGGCAGCAGAAAAGGGAGTACTCACCGAAGCTAAAGCCAAAGAATATGAAGGTGAAGCCCGCTTTTTAAGAGCGTTGGGCTTCCATGAGCTGCTGCTCCATTTTTCCAACCCGTATGCTCACACCGCAGATGCCTCGCATATGGGTATCCCTGTCAGCATCAAGCCTATCAACTCGATTGAAACGGTCGAAGAGGCAAAATCTGCAGGTAGGGCCACTGTGGCACAAACTTACAAACAAATACTGGAAGACCTTGATTTTGCCGAACAAAACCTCCCTGCCACCCGTTCGGGAGGGTTGAAAATCTCGCGGGCAACCTCGGGTGCTGCCATCGGACTCAAGACGAGGATCTATATGCATATGGGAAAATGGGACAAAGTGATCAGCGAAGCAACAAAAATCGTGGATGCCACCTTTAAGTCTCCCATCGGAAGTTACGCCCTGACCGCCGAACCCAACCTTCCTTTCACCAACAACAGCGGAAATACCGAGTCCATGTTCTCCATTGAAAATTCAGAATTGGATAACTGCACAGTCAACGGGTCTCTTTCCCAATTCTACACCAAGGTTCGTTCTCTGGTCTGCTTAAGCCCGATCCTGTACAATGCCGACTTCTGGCTGGCAACCGACAAGAGGAGGACCCAGCTGGTCGTTTACAACACCGCCTATACAGCCCGCCATGCCTATTGGGTTGACAAGTACAAGACCTATGAAAAGATGTCGGACTGGACCCCCATACTCCGGTATGCCGAAGTACTACTGAATTATGCGGAAGCGGAAACCCGGCTCAACGGAGTCACTCAGAAAGCGGTCGATTTGCTGAACCAGGTAAGGAACCGGGCGGTCACCACGGCTGCCGACCAGTTCAAGCTGACCAGTTTCGCAGATAAACCTGCGCTGATGACTGCCATTTTGAATGAAAGGCGGATTGAATTTGTCGGAGAAGGACGCCGCTGGGCAGATATTCACCGGTTGGCCAAAGATCCTGATTATTTTGTAAAGGCATTAAACAACCAACCCGGCGTGCCGGCAAAAGTAGCTACCGGAAACGTGGCAGCCAACTCCTGGAATGCCGCCAGCGGCGTGGTGGATCCCAAGATCATTACCATTGCTGCCTATGCGTATAGCGACCGCCGCTTCTTGTTCCCCATTCCCGATTCGGAGACGAACACCAATCCGAAGCTGAAAGAACAGCAAAATCCGGGCTGGTAATCATTTCAAAGAATAATCTTCAAAAGAGGCTGTCACGACGGACAGTCTCTTTTTTATTTTTCCCAGATCAGCTTTTTCCCGAATCCTAGCCGGTTATCGGTCATTTTCATATAGCAGGGCTCCACTATCCACAACGAGGTATCCATCAGTGCAGCAAAAGGGAACCGTTTTAGATAAGCAAACTTTACCCTGCCCTCCTCTTCCCCGATTGGCCGACGCATCCGGCCTCTGAGCTGAAGACCCTGCACTTTGCCTACCACACTGGTTTCCAGAACAATACCCACAGCCACTTCCGGATTTTTCTCCACATCTCCGATATGCCTGGTCTGGTCACCCGAAGTGAAAACCAGCCAGTTATTCTCTTCCATATAGGTGTAAAAACAATGGGCACACCAGGGTAGTCCGCCCGATGTGGTAGCCAAAGTCAGGACGTGGTGTTTACGGATAAATTCAACGATTCTCTTTTCCGGCAGTGACATATATTGCTATTTTTGAGAGGTCGAAAATAACAGTAACTTTCATAAAACAAAACAGAAAAATGATAACTGCTAAAACAACCTATTTGGGAGATCTCCGGGCTGAAAGTATCCACATTCAATCAGGCAACAAGATTCTGACCGATGCTCCCACGGACAACCAGGGTCGCGGGGAAGCTTTCTCACCCACCGATTTGCTGGCCACCTCGCTGGGAAGCTGCATACTCACCATCATGGGGATCAAAGCCCGTGAAAACGGGATTGACCTGGTCGGAACAGAAGTGGAAATCACCAAGATCATGGCGTCTGATCCCCGGAGGGTGGCAGAAGTGATCGTGGAATTTTATTTTCCGCCCAAAACCTATACCGGTGAGCAAAAACGGATGATTGAATCGGTGGCAGGAACCAGTCCGGTACCGCTCAGTCTCCACCCCGACCTGAAGCAAACCATCCGGTTTCACTGGAAGGAATAAAACAAAGACTAACCCTCCGGCGAATCCTATTTTTTCACAATTTTCATACAGTAACTCTTCCGGTTGGCGGTGATTTTCAGGGCATAAATCCCAGGAGGCAGTGAGGGAGCCGAAACGCTGTTCCCATTAATTATCCTGCTATAAAGAACCCTTCCCGATAGGTCAGCTATTTCCGCTCTTACGGGAATTTCCTGGCCGGGCAATGTGAACCGCCACACCCCTTCCGAAGGATTGGGCCATATCCTGATTGCCTGGGCTGGCACAGCCACATCCTGGAGAGCAGTTACTGTATTGATTTTCCGGATCAGCCACAAATCGGGGTCGATGGATAGGTCAGCCACCCGGAACGGGACATCCACCTCAAATACCTGCTTGTTGTATGTGTTCACCAGCCTGAGATCGGCCGAATCCCTTCTTCCGTCGCTGTAAATCCTGACCGGAACAGGCATTTCAAAAAAAGGGACCGAGGCGTGTGTGGAGATTTGCGTGAGTGTTATTTTCAGCCGGTTGTCTCCGCTGTTACCATACACAGCCGAATAAACCGGATAACCTTCCCCATAATACCAATCATTCAAAAAACCAGTGAGAGAGGTATCGGCTGCCGATTCCAACCTGGCAATCCAATGACGCTGGGTAGTAAAACCGTATTTCACACCTGCATCTGCACTATAGTCTTTCAGCGCGTTGAAAAATACGGAGTCGCCCAGGATCCACCTCAGCATATGCAACAGATATCCGCCCTTCGAATAGGAAAGCCGCCCGCTGAAAATCCGTGAGACACTGGTTGTATCTTCCACATATACTGAACCATCCGGAGAAGTCAGTATGTCGTCTGTCGTCTTTTTTTTCCAGTACCGCCAAAACCTTCCGTCAAACATCCTTTCATAAGCAAGCCCTGTGGCATAAGTGGCAAAACCCTCGTTCAGCCAAATGTCATGCCATGAAGCCAGGGTGATGCTGTTACCGAACCAGGAGTGAGCCAATTCGTGTGCGACCAGTTCAAACTCGAAATTATTTAAAAAGGTCATAGTTTGGTGTTCCATGCCTCCTCCCCAGCCAAACTGGGCATGCCCGTATTTCTCTCCTGAAAACGGATATTCTCCGAAAAGCCGGTTGTACACCTCCATGACCTGCAGGGTCTGTCCAGTCTGAGATCGGGCTGTGGCCAGGTTCTCAGGATAGACAAAATTCACAACCGGAAGGATTCTGGCACCGGGTAAAAGGAGGGAATCGGCATAATCAACGTAGTCGGTTATGGCAATGGCAACCAGGTAAGTGGCTATCGGATAACGGTGCTTCCAGTGCATGATCCTTTTGGTGTGATCAACCTTTTCAGATACCAGCACCCCATTGCTGGCAGTCCGATAGGCCAGAGGCGTGGTGACCAGGATATCGGCAGAATCGATCTTATCGGCCAGGGACTGTTTACAGGGCCACCATTCCCTGGCCCCGTATGGTTCAGATAGGGTCCACAGGACAGGAGTGTTGCGGTGGAAAGAACAGACAAATGAGCCGAAACCCGACTCTACCGGCCGTCCCTGGTAATAAACCGTCAGAGAGTCGGTAACATCAGTGGAAAGCCTGTTTTTCAAGGCTATCTTCAACCGGTTACCCGACCGGGAGAATGAGAGCGGCAGCCCTCTCTGTTTCACGGAGTCGACCTGCATGGAATCCATCAGATCAAAAAAGAGGGAGTCGATTCCCTGTGCTTTGACCACAAAATAAGAAGTGACGGCTCCTGATATGTATTTGACAGCAGGATCGGCCGTCCACTCCATCCGCTGATAGATCAGGTCCGTTTCCGTATATCCGGATGATTCAATGAAGGAGGCTGTTTTCAACATTCTTTCCGATTCCGACTTTGCCAGTTTGTCCGCAAACTCAGGATCGGGCATCTGGGCAAAATTGTCCCTGCACAGGACAATCGCCAGAAAAAGGAAGCCATATCTGAAAATCTGAATCACTAGTTCTTAAAAAAAACTCCGTGAACGCTGTGTCTCCTCCCGTCCTTGCGGCAGAACCACATCGGTTCAACCCAGGGACAGGAAGTTTATCCACAGTGAACACAGAGGTTTTCGCTATCCGCCGGATTTGTTATTTCTTCAGTTCCTGCCAGACCAGTGCGCTGGCGCCGACGATAGCTGCATCACCCGGTTTCAGCTGAGATGGAAGAACCTTGATTTTATTCTTGAAAATGGGCAGAAGATGTTTTTCCATGCTCTCAATGGTTGGCTTGAAGATCAGATCCCCGGCAGCAGTGGGTCCACCAAAGAGAAAAATCGCTTCCGGGCTGAGATGATGCACGGTATCAGCAAGGCCTTGTCCAAGCCATTGACCGGTTTTCTCAAATACCATTTTGGCAATGGTATCGCCTGCCACTGCGGCTTCAAAGATCATTTTCGAGTCGAGTTCATTAAACGACTTGTTGGCGAGCAGGCTATCGGTGGCATTGTACTGCACCATCAGTTCAAAGGCGGTACGCTTCATACCGGGAGCCGAACAATAG
>CAYWTT010000231.1:0-6412 GCA_964461245.1 uncultured Prolixibacteraceae bacterium
CCGGTCGATTAAGGCATAGAGGTAACTCATATCGCCTGAACTGTCTTTGATTCCCAAAGCCCCCATTTTCTGGGCAATGGCCACGGTTTCCACCGAAATATGGATTTTGGTGTACGACGGAATATTATACAGAATGAAGGGCAGGGGCAACCTCGGAACCAGTGATTCTAAATAATTCAGCCATTCCTCCTGGGCGATGGGAATATAAAAAGGAGGGGCGATTACCACAGCATCGGCGCCGGCATCCCTATACCTAGCAGCCATCTCCAGAGCAACTTCTGCCGAGGTATCCGTAATTCCTGCCATCACAGGAATTCGGCCGGAAATGATCCCGCAAGCTTCCCTGACAAAGGTTTCACGAAGCCGGTAGCTCAGACTGGGGGCTTCTCCGGTTGTTCCCAGCAAAAAGATACCATGGACACCTCCGGTGATCACATGCTCTATTAGTTGGTGTAATCCTTTCCGGTCAATTTCTTCGTTGCTGATCAGCGGGGTTACTAAAGGAGGGATGATTCCCCTGATTGGTAAGTTCATAAGTAAAAATTATCTTACACAAAGTAAAAAAGCCGAACATTATCTATGTTATTGAATATTGCGTATTTTACATTGATTATTAACCCGAATTATGTAAAACATTTATATTTTTACGCTAATGGGTAAAAATAACTTATATGGAGTTTGTCTTCGAAAAAATTCTGGTGCCGCATAAGCACTCTTTCATTGTACGGCGAATGGAAATGGTTCCGAAGTCTAACCGGATACATTCTCATAATAACTTTGAGCTCAATCTGATTATTTCCGGATCGGGCAGAAGATTTGTAGGCAATAATATATCCAGTTACAAACCAGGAGACCTGGTCTTGCTGGGCCCTGACCTGGCACACTGTTGGGAAGTCTGTGACAAAGATAGAGGGACGGGTGCAGAATGTATAACCATCCACTTTTTTGAAAACATTATCAGTTCTTACTTTTTCAATATTCCCGAGCTGGATGATGTGGTCAATCTTCTGAAAGAAGCCGACAGGGGCATTGCATTCAGCGGATCCATGTCAGGCAGGGTAGAAAATACGATCAGGCGGATGGAAAACATGGAAGGGCTTGAGCTGTACATTGAGTTGCTGAAGGTTTTTAATCTCCTGTTGAGTATCAAAGAAAGAGAATTCCTGGCATTATCTTCTTCTTTGCCTGAATTTTACGGAAGGGACCAGGATCAGATAAACAAGATTTATGAATATGTTTTTAAGAATATACAGGAGGGGATTAATCTGGAGGACGCAGCGAGTCTGGTATGCATGGAACCCAGCTCATTTTGCCGTTATTTCAAAAAAAAGACCGGGAATACTTTTTTTGATTATGTGAAAAGTGTAAGGATCGGCATTGCCACCAAACTCCTGGCTGAAACAGATATGCAAATTACACAGATATGTTATGAGTCCGGTTATAACAACCTGGCTAACTTTAATCATTATTTCAAGGTTTTATTGGGGAAAACGCCTTCAGAATACCGAAAGGATTTTAAGTAATTCAGACGGTTCAGTGCGGTCAGTCTGAAGCTGAAAAGCTCCGGCATGGATCACCACAGAAAGAGGAGTCTCAGAACAGAGGTGAAGAAGCTTGTGTTGTGAGATTAATTTTAAACTACCGCGAAGCATTTGATATCTCGAGCACAATGATCTCGGGCCGGCAACTGGTGCGGATCGGTGGTCCCCAGGTGCCCACACCGGGAGAGACATAAAAGTGAGTTTGGTTGATCTTTCCATACCCCTTACTTATTTCAAATATTGCCCGGGTGATATGATTGAAGGGCCAAAGCTGGCCATGGTGGGTATGACCGGATACCTGCAGGTCAACGGGATACCGGGATGTTTCATATAACTTATTGGGCTGGTGATCCATTACAATTACCGGTTTTGAAGTGTCAGCTTCCAAAAGCAGGATCTCAAGCGGTTTCCGATCTTTGTGGAACAAATGCCGGCCAGTCACATCTTCCCTTCCCACGATTTGAATCCCTGACGGGAGTGAGGCCACGCTGTCGCGAAGGACGGTGATGCGGTGGTCGCTCAGGTATTTGTCCGCTGCGGCTGCATTTCCGTAAAACTCATGGTTGCCGAGGATCGCGAAGACCCCTTCTTTGGACCGTAAATTCTTCAGCAGGTCTCCCAGGTTGTTCCGGATGACCGGTCCCAGGTCTTCGTCAAAAATATCCCCCGCCAACAATATCACATCGGCATTCTGGTCATTAATGAGGTTAACCAGCCGGTTTAGCCTTCCGTTGGCAATGATCGTTCCCAGGTGAATGTCTGATACCAGCACGGCTTTATAATGGCCGGAAGGAACTGGTTTGTCAATCCCGACAAGCTGTTTTCTGACAGCCGGATAACGGGCGTTCAGGTATCCTATGGCCAGCACGACCAGTGTTATGCCATACACGACGAGGGAGACCGTTTTGCCTTTGTCGCTCATCCACGGAAAACGGAAAAAGCCTTTTAATCCGGGTATCAGTGAGATTCCCCGCAGCATGTCGGCCAGTAAAAAAAACAGGGAAAGGTACACCATGGCCCCCAGCCACCAGGAGCCTGCTTTGATAAGCGGTTCTGCCAGCCAGTTGATGCCGGCCCGTTCTGCAAAGCGCCCCAGGATATAGCCAATGGCAATGACCCAGAAAAGCGTAAACGCCAGCCACCAACCCGGGATCCTGGTGGGGAAAAACGGTCGTGAACGGTTATAGATATAAAGGTTGACCAGGAAAACTACCGTCAAGACAATCAGGAAAAATATCATATACCGGATCTTTGGATTCATCTTTAAGCGGATCGGTATGCAAAAATAGCTCATTATTACAACCGGCTTACCACGAAAAATAAATTATACTAATACTCCTTATCTGCTTACTGCTGCTGTTACTGTATACTAATCATTTCCTCTTTCCCTAATCTGCCTGTGGGCGTTTCATGCCATGGCTGCGGAATTTCATTGATATTCATCCTGATCCGCCACTCTTTGGGAAAATAATTGTTGGCACGTGTACCGATATTTTTAATCCAGCCCAATGGAATATCCCGGTAAGTAACCAATATCCATCCTTTTTCACTGTTCATTACCGGAATGACCTCCTTTTTCAGATAACGGAAGGCGTCGGTCAGCCGGACAGGCAACTCTGGAAAAGCCTGACGGTTGAAAACGGATGAATATGCCAGGGCAGGGTGGGGATTTAATTTTGTTTCAGGCCCCGATGCCACTGGAATTCCTGATTGTATGATATTCAGCCCTTTCCCCAGGAAGGAAAGGGTAGCCAGTCTGGAGGCAGGGAAAATGCAATATTCCTCATTCCCGGTTAAAAATTCTCCAGTATATTCCGGAATGATCCAGTTGTTCAGGATTTCTTTAACCTTGAGCGGGATGTTGTTTTTTATTTTCCCTGAAAATTTTCCCGGCAATTCGTTTTCTGAATTTCCGGATTTCCTTATGACGCTTATGAAAAATCCTTCTCCTTTTAGGCGATGCGGGAAAAACTGATAACCTGTCATTTTGCCCGTCCGTATGGTCTCCATATTCCATGCAGGATCGGTCTTGATTTCAACTCCTTCAGCCGCTGACTGTTCCTCCAGCCATCGGAGGTTTCCCTCATTCTCTTCCGGATTGAAGGTGCAGGTGCTGTAAATCAGGCATCCGCCCGGTTTCAGACATTTCCAGGCTTCGGAAACAATTCTTTTCTGACGCGCAGCACATAAGGCAGCATTCCCGGGAGACCATTCATTCAGGGCAGCCGGATCTTTCCGGAAAAGTCCTTCCCCGGAACAGGGGGCGTCTACCACCACCAGGTCAAAAAAGGCTTTCAGCAGGACAAAATCTTGCGGATCGTTCTGTGTGACCACTACGTTGGGATACCCCCATTTTTGCACATTCTCTTGTAAAACCACCGCCCTGCTCCTGATCACTTCATTCGACACCAGCAAATCATCCGGTTTCATTAAAGACAACAGATGCGTGGTTTTCCCGCCCGGGGCCGCGCACATATCCAGAATGGTCGACTGATCCGGGAGCCGGATGGCACCAAAGGCCTGTTCCAGGAACATGGAAGAGGGTTCCTGGACATAATAGGCACCGCCCTGAAACCATGGATCGGCTGTGAACAACGGTCTTTGATCCAGATAATATCCGGAGTCGCACCAGGGTATCTTGTCAAGTGAGAGCTCTCCTTTCCACTTCTGCGGATGGATACGGACGGCCACAGTTGAACTTTCATGCATTGCGGCTTCAAAATCATCAAAACCGGCACCCAGTTGATTTCTCATCCGTTCGGCAAACAGGGGAGGAAATTGTAGGGCAGGCTTCATCGCAATGTTTGAATTTTCAGTCAAAGTTAAATTATTCGTCTGGATTAATGAGCGTCATCGCCTGGTGAATGGAACATAGTGAAGTAAATAGCCTCATATTTTGATTTTAACATTTGCCGGGAACCCTGTTTTTTTATTATTTCTTGGGAAATTCTGATATAATGGTTATATTATAATCCTTGATATTGATTAAAATATGATCATTTTATGTATTTGAATTGTCACAGTTATTTCAGTTTGTGTTACGGAACCCTTTCCATTGAAAGGCTGGTTGAGGAAGCCTCCGTAAAGGGTATACGGGCGATGGCGCTTACCGATATTAACAATTCGACCGGGATTCCCGATTTTGTGAAGGAGTGTAACAAGGCTGGGATAAAGCCGCTTGCGGGAATTGAGTTCCGTAACGGGCAATTCCCGCTTTATGTGGGGATAGCCCGGAACAACGAGGGTTTTTACGAGTTGAACGATTTTCTGAGCCGATATCTGATCAACAAAAAGCCTTTTCCCGGCATGCCCCCTTTCCTGCCCAATGTCTGGTTTGTTTTTCCGTTTGAAAGCAGGAAACTGGAGCAGTTAAGCGAGAATGAATTCATAGGGGTTCGTTTCAGCGACCTGAACAGGTTGCGGATCATCCATTCCCGCGGGGATTACCGTAAAATGACTGCCTGGCTCCCGGTTACCTTCAGAAGCTCGGATGATTATTCCCTGCATCGTCATCTCAGGGCGATCGACAACAATATTTTGCTGAGTAAACTGACCGGATCCATGCTGGCTTCTAGTAATGAGGTCTTTCTGCCGGAATCGAAACTGTCGGAGATCTATTCCGATTTTCCGGAATTGCTTCAGAATGCACGACGGATATTAGATGAGAGTATGATTGAATTTGAATATGGCTCTGTGAAAAATAAGCAGACCTTTACCGGAAGCCGGAATGACGACAGGGCATTACTTGAAAAACTGGCTTTGGACGGATGGAAATACCGTTACGGGAGCGACCGGGAGGCATTGGAACGGGTAAGGCATGAGCTGGAAATCATCGACAGGCTCGGTTTTTCCTCTTATTTTCTGATCACCTGGGATATAATCCGCTATTCCATGGCGCGCGGTTTTTATCATGTGGGGCGGGGAAGCGGGGCAAACAGTGTGGTAGCTTACTGCCTGAAGATCACCGATGTGGATCCCATCGAACTTAATCTTTATTTTGAACGGTTCATTAATCCGAAACGAACCTCACCTCCCGATTTCGACATTGATTTTTCATGGAAAGACCGGGATGACGTCCAGGATTATATTTTCAAGCGGTATGGTTCGAAATATACGGCTTTGCTGGGAACCATCACTACCTTCCAGGGACGTTCCACACTCCGTGAACTGGGAAAAGTTTACGGACTTCCCAAGAATGAAATTGATATCCTTGTGAATGAGCCAGAAAATAGACTGAATGAAAATGAACTCACCCGCAGAATGCTCCGCATAGGTTCTCTGATGGACAATTTTCCCAATAACCGCAGTATTCATGCCGGAGGAATTCTGATCTCGGAGAAGCCGATCAATTATTACACGGCGCTGGACATGCCTCCCAAGGGTTTTCAAACGACACAGTGGGATATGTATGTGGCCGAATCGATCGGTTTTGAGAAGATCGATATCCTGAGCCAGCGGGGTATCGGTCACATCCGGGAGAGCGTGGAGATTATCAATGGAAACCGGAATCGGAAAGTCGATATTCACCGGGTACAGGAATTCAAAAACGATGAGCAGGTCCGAAAACAGCTCAGATCGGGAGAGACCATCGGTTGTTTTTATATTGAAAGTCCGGCCATGCGCGGATTGCTCAAAAAACTCCGGTGCGACAACTATATCTCCCTGGTGGCTGCCAGTTCGATCATTCGACCGGGGGTGGCCAAAAGCGGAATGATGCGGGAGTATATTCAGCGTTTTCACCATCCGGAAAAAATCAACTATCTCCACCCGGTGATGAAAGAACAGCTGGAAGAGACGTACGGTGTGATGGTATACCAGGAAGATGTGCTGAAGGTATGTCATCATTTTGCAGGGCTTGACCTGGCCGATGC
>CAYWTT010000232.1:0-6402 GCA_964461245.1 uncultured Prolixibacteraceae bacterium
CTACAATCCGAACGATGGTCCTGAAATCCGATGGGGAGCGCCTGAAAACAGCCCGGAGCGGTCAACCTGCCGCCGTTATGCACCTGCCTCCCAGGTTGCCACCATGCGGGCGGTCCGGAAGTGGTTTCAGAAAAGACTCCATCCACCGACCTGATCCGGGCTGGTTTCAGACCGAAAATCCGGTGAAACGTTTCATCACCCGGTCGGCATAGGTCCTTGAAACCGGGATATCGGGAACCGACTCCTGGTCCAGGCTCAGAAAGATTCCCTGTTGCTGTCTGCGTAAAATCTTGACCTTGTCGAAATTGATAATGGTCGAACGGTTGCACCTGACCAGCGAGGTGTGGACGAAATCGTTTTCAATGGCACTAAGGGTGTTTCTGACCATGAAAGACGCGATCTTCCCCTTGTTCTGATAGTGGATTTTCACGTAATTGTCGGCCGATTCGATCCAAAGAACCTGTTCCGACAGTACCGATAACTTGAGCTCCTTTTTTTCATCCAGGAAATTAAACATTTGCCTTCCTTTCTGATCCGGGTTTTCAACCCCGAGCCGCAGGATTTCAAGTTTCTTGTTCTTGTCCTTCATGGCAAAATAGAGCCAAATGGTCAGATAGGGCAAGAGCAGGACTAGGCTGGTATTGATGAAGGATTGCCTCAGTAATTCCCTGACCGGACGGATATCATCCAGGGCAAGCTTTTCAAAAAAGGAGTAGAATGAAGCCATGGCGATAATTTCGGCCAGTACCCAAAGGGCATATTGCCAAACAAAAAGACCTTTCCTTTTTGCATAATGGTACATGATGATCCTGCTGAGGATGACCACCAGCACACCGGTCAGAATCACCAGGCTGGAAAAGGCAAAAAATACCAAATCCGAAACCGGGAACCAGTTTTGGGAACCAAAAGGCTGATAAATGTTGATGAATAAAAGCGCAAATAGTGCCGTATAAAGGATCAACCGCACGATGTTCCCTTTTTCATTCAGATATTCAGGAATCTTCTGATTCATTTCGGGTAATTTTAAGTCCTCAGATACACAACAGGCTGTTCAAATGCAAGGGTAAAAATAGCCTATTCCGCAGATTTCGGCAATTCTTTCCCTGATCTTTTATTTTTCGTTCATCCCTGTATACCGGTTTTCGTCCCTGAAAAGGCCATTTTCTCCCCTGGCAGATGTGCAAGTCCCTTTGATTTGCAGCGGTTTTTGACAAGGTGTTTATTTGCATCCGGATTAAAGCGTCTGAGGAGAAAGCCATATGAAAATCATTCAATTTTTACAAAGACAAAAAGAGCTGATCAGTAATTTCAGGTTGGGACGAAACACCAAACTGGACGACAGCCGGATCCGGATCGAAACATTTATCTTTGATTCAAAAGAACTCATTCCGGTTCCCGATCCCTCCATCGCTGTATTGCACCAGGATGAGCAGATTCCGGAGAACCGCCGTTTTTGTTATCCTGCTTTTGTCCCCGCCGGCTGCACCGGGTTTCAGTCAGGGATTCTATTCCTGCACGGGCTGAATGAAAGGAACTGGGACAAGTACCTATGCTGGGCTGAATATCTGGCGATGCAGACCCAGAAACCGGTGATCCTGTTTCCGCTGGCCTATCACATCAACCGGGCCCCCTCATCGTGGGGAGACCCGAGGAGTATGAGCCTTCTTGTGGAGAAGCGGAAGGGAAAAACCGAAAATCCCCGTTCGTTGAGTTTTGCCAATGCTGCACTCAGTGAACGGTTAAGTGAAGAACCTTACCGTTTTTTCAATTCGGGACTACAGACCGTGCAGGATATCATCGGGCTGACCATGCAGATCAGCAATGGGCAACACCCCTTATTCACCGGAGGAGCTTCGCTGGATATTTTTGCTTATTCCATTGGCTCTTTTCTGGCCGAGATTATTCTGATGGCCAATCCCTTCAATCTGTTTACCTCTTCCCGTTTGTTCGTTTTTTGCGGAGGGTCGATTTTCCGGAGTATGCATGGTGAATCACGCTATATCATGGATAAATCAGCCTATGACAGGCTATTTAACTTTTACTGCTTTGAATGGTTCAGCCAACTGCACCAGACGGTGACGTCCGGGGAAGTGGTTTTTGATGATCTGTTTGCTGCCTTTAATTCCATGATCAACCCCGATTTGTACAGGCAGGAAAGAGAGGGTTTCTTTGAATCAGGCAAGGACAGGATCGGAGGAATATCCCTCCTGAAAGACAAAGTGATGCCCTGGTCGGGTGTGGAGGATTGCATGGGCAGCAGACTGGCCGGAAATTGCTTCGAACTGATCGACTTTCCTTATGAATACAGCCATGAATCCCCATTTCCGCTCCATGGCAAGGTAGATGAAGAGGTGGTGAATGCATCTTTTCTGTCGGTCTTTCAACGGGGAGCGGCTTTCCTTAGCTGAACACAACCGCAACCTGTATGCACCGGGGGTGGGATTAAATCTGACACAGCTTAAATAGCCTGCCTGTTTGGGAAACTTCTCCCAAAATCGTTTATTTTGTCTTTCCATTCAGAAAGAAATCATGCGGTTATTGTCACGGAACCTGGTCGCCCTGCTTCTGGTGGGGATCATTCTTCCGGCTACCGGTCAGCAGATAAGGATCAATGAGATCATGTCGTCCAATTCAGCTGCCAAGGCGGATGAGGATGGTGATTTTTCCGACTGGATCGAGTTATACAATCCCGGTCCCGATACTGTCCATTTGCAGGGATGGGGGTTGAGCGACAACCAGGGAAATCCGTTCAAATGGACCTTCCCGGAAAAGCGGATCAACCCCGGGCAATACCTGCTTGTTTGGGCTTCAGGCAAGAATTACCGACCGGCGGAAGGGGAATGGGTGAGCGGTATCCGGAGGGAGGTGTTCGGGGACATCCCCGGAACTTCCGTTTCGACACTGGTGGCTAATCCTTCCTACCCCAGGTATCCGACCTCCTGCCAACTTATCAGGGACTACTTCAAGGCTCCGGTCAATGTATCCAACAATTATGGTCAAAGGATGCATGGATATATCCTGGCCCCCCAGTCGGGGAGTTATACTTTCTGGATTTCGAGCGACGATGCTGGTCAGCTTTGGCTCAGCAGCGATGAGGATACCGGGAACAGTCGTCTGATCGCACAGGTTACCAGCGGGACCAATCCGGAAGAATGGGGTAAATACACCCAGCAGAAATCCGCACCGGTCACTCTTGAAAAGGGCAGGTATTACTATATCTCGGCACTGATGAAAGAAGGCACGGGCGGCGACAACCTGGCCGTAGGCTGGCAGTTGCCTGATGGTACCACGGAGAGGCCTGTTCCCGGGAGACACCTTTTCTGGACGGAGGGTGAGCTGCATACCAATTTCAGTATCAGCGCCGCTGGTGAAGAGATCGTTCTGACCAATTCCCGGGGAGAGAAGGTGGATGAATTGCCGGCTGTCAAACTGACCGCTGATATTTCATACGGTCGTCTGCCCGGCAACACGAGCTCCGGTTTTTTTGACCGGCCTACCCCGGGGAGTGTCAACGCCACAGTCAGTTACAGTGAAATTTTATCTCCTCCGGTTTTCTCGCACCCCGGAGGCTTTTACGATGCCCCTTTTTCTCTTTCCCTCAGTTCTTCCCAGTCCGGCGTATCCTTCGTATATACCCTGGATGGTTCGCAGCCCGACCTGAATAATACCTCAGGTACTTCCTACCTTTATATGAATCAGTACCGGAAAAATCCGGGGTCGGCAGGCGGCTCATTTTTAAGCCGTTCATACCGGAGCTACCTGTATGGTTCACCGATAGAGGTCAGGGACAGAACCTCCGAAGGGAATCAGATTTCCGGGATCACTACCACTTTTGATGCCAGCCCGTGGTATGCCCCTTCGGTTCTCATTGACAAGGCCGTGGTCGTGAAAGCGCGCGCCGTGAAGGAGGGGGCCCTGGCGAGCGAGGTGGTCACGAATACCTTTTTTGTCAGGAGCGGAGGTACAAATCCTTATCCATTGCCAGTTCTCTCCTTCAGTACGCAGGAAAATGCACTTTTTGACTATTATGACGGGATATATGTGGCGGGGGTCGATTTTGAGAATTGGAGATCAGCCAATCCTTCGGCCACAGCCAATGGCGGAAGCATGGCCAATTACCACAGGGAAGGCGACCAATGGGAATATCCGGCACACCTGGAGCTTTTTAACACTGCAGGTTCACGTGTGTTTGCCCAGAACATCGGCTTCAGGATCCACGGCAACTGGTCAAATGCCCAGCCGTTCAAAAGCCTGAGGATCTATGCACGGGGCAGCTATGGGAAACAAAATCTGGAATATCCATTTTTTAAAACACGCAGCGATCAGGCCTTTAAAAGGATCATATTGAGGAATTCGGGGAATGACATCTGGTATACTATGTTTCGCGATGCCGCCATGCAGGAGATGGTGAGCCATTTAAATTTTGAAACCCAGGCCTATCAGCCTTCCATATTGTTTGTGAACGGCGAGTACTGGGGGATCCATAATATCCGGGAGCGATATGACAAATACTACTTGTCACGGAGATATGGTGTAAACGAAGAGCAACTGGATATCCTGGAAAATAACATGGTGGCAGAAGAAGGGGATAACCGCCATTATGCCGCCATGATCGAATATATCGCTGCAAACGGGGTTCAGCATGATCAGGACTATGCCTATATCCAGACTCAGATGGATGTGAGCAGCTTCATCGATTATATGATTGCCCAGATATTTATGGTAAACACGGACTGGCCGGGGAACAATATCAGATTTTGGCGGCTTCAGACGCCCGAATTCCTGCCGGGAGCCGGCCCGGGCAAGGATGGAAGATGGCGCTGGATGCTATATGATGCCGACTATACTTTCGGAATCTATAGTACCAGTGAATGTTCAAAAAACATGTTGGAATTCACCACTCTGGCTACCGGGACCAGCTGGCCCAATCCGGCCTGGTCCACTTTCTTGTTCCGCAGATTGCTGGAAAGGCAAAGTTTCAGAACCGACTTTATTGTCCGGTTTTCCGATGAGCTGAATACGGCATTTAAGCCCGAGGTGGTAATTCAGTTGATCAACCGGATGCAATCGGTGATCGAACCGGAGATGGGTTGGCATATTCAGCGCTGGAAGATGCCATCCAGCTTGGCAGGCTGGTATAACAACGTCAATGTGATGGTTAATTTTGCCAGGCAAAGGCCGGCATATGCCCGGAATCACCTGCGGCAGTTTTTCAGCCTTCAGGCAGATTATCAGCTTACGGTGGATGTCTCAGGGGGTAATCAGGGGCACGTTGTGGTGAATACTATTCCGCTGCTGGGTACTACCAGGGGAGTCTCCGTTAATCCATATCCCTGGCAGGGCACCTATTTCCGCGAGGTGCCCCTCCGGCTCGAAGCGGTTCCCGAAGAAGGATGCGAATTTGTCAGGTGGGAATCGGGTGGCGGAACCTTTGACCAGCCTGTCCTGGAGCTTAAACCCGTCGGGGATCAGAATTTTGTTGCGGTTTTTAAAAGATCGGAACAGCAGGTCAGCCTGGTGCCGTCGATCATCCATCCGTCGTCGGGAGCGACGGTCGAAGGAATACTGACCGTACAATGGACTCCGGTAAACGGGTCTCAAAGCTATGAGCTGACCATCGCTGATAATGATGCTTTCGCAAATCCCCTGCTCTCCGTGAACAACATAACCGCTCCCGGTTACGAGGTGAACCTGGCTTCCGGCGACAAAGCCTATTACGCCAGGGTTCGGGCTGTCTGTGGCCTCACCCCCGGGGCGTGGTCCGACGCGGTTGTCTTCCACATCCGGGCAACTTCATCCCCGGTGATGGCAAAACCGGAGGAGCACCTGGAGATATATCCCAATCCTTTCACGGAGGATGCCGCCCTGGATCTTTACCTGAACAGGCCGGGAATGGTGCGGATAGGATTGTACAGCCTGTCGGGAAGAAAAATATCCGAAATATTCAGTGGATACCGGCCGGAAGGGATCCATTCCTTCCGGATCCATGGGTGCGATCTGATCCGTGGGGCATATGTAGTGTTTTGTCAGACCGGAACAACCGTATACAGGCGGAAAGTGATCCGGAACTGAAGTTCCGGCACGCCACAACGCTCCCGGGAATGAAAAAGCGTTGCAGATTTTATTTTTCAGCCAGTCGTTTGGGGACTTTTCTCACATGGTAGCTGGTTTTTATCAATTGGGTAAAATAGAGGGAAAGAAGTGAAAATCCGGTACCAACCAGGAAAGGAAGACGCCAGTTGAGCATCCACAGCATGCCTCCGAAAATGGGTATGATCACAGCAGAGATATGGTTGATGGTGAAACCGACGGCGGTTGCCGAGCCCAGATCTTCCCTGTCGGCGGTTTTTTGCAGGTAGGTGTTCAGACCGATCGAAAAGTTGAAGAATATACTGTCAATAA
>CAYWTT010000233.1:0-6349 GCA_964461245.1 uncultured Prolixibacteraceae bacterium
GCCTTTTTTCGTCCCGGTGCCGTTGAAGCGCGCGAGCGCCGTGTAGCCGATCCGCAACACGACCCACTCTCCAACAGGCGCGTCCCAAGCAAGTTCACCGCCCGCGGCTTTCCGGGTCAGATCAACAATCGCGCTTTTCGGCACCACGGCATCAGCGGGCGCGTCGTTCGTGTCGGGATGTGTATATCTGCGCCTTTGGTCCGAGAACGTTTTGAACGTCCAGTTCGAGATGGAATAGGTCAACGCCGGCTTCGGGAAGGCGAGTACGGCAATGTCACGATAGAAACCGCGATAATCTTTCGGTTGCGGGAGTGTAACGGAGACCCGCGCACCGCCTTTGACCTCCGTCTCCGTAAAAACGACGCCCTTCATCGCATATTCAGGAGTGTTCCACGGTCCGCCTGAATTCGCCCAGCCACTGCAATTCGCTATACCGAGTTCCAGTCCCAGCCGCTGGGCTTCCGTTGCGGCAAACTTAACCATCTCGTACCACTCAGGCGTGTTGAATACGAGGGTGCCCTCGGGCACGCCCCAGCGTGAGCCTAGACCGGCGTCGAAGAGAATTGCTCCGCCGATACCGGCATCTGCCATCGCCTCAAGGTCGGCCGTAATGCCTTCCCGTGTAACATTTCCGGCCATCCAATGCCACCATACCTGCGGTTTTGCAGATGCGGGGGGATTAGTGAACCCCCGTACAAGATCTTCGTTTATCACATTGTTTTTAGTAAGTAACTTTTGATTGCACGATAATAGGAGAATCCCTCCCAGAAAGAATAGCACAATTAAGCCAACTGATATTTTTAAAATAAATATTGATTCCCTATTTTTCATGGGTTATAGATTTTTCGTCAAAACTTAAATGGCTATCAGGATTTCTTTCCTAAAACCATACGTTCAATTTCTTCCAATGATTTTCCTTTGGTTTCAACCAGGGCCTGATTTATTTAAAAATAGCCCACCCAAGAGGAGGAACAATTTCTCCTGAAGGCAATTTGTAAGAATCATCATTATAATTGACCACAACTCTTTCACCATTACTGTAAACCGTTTCAACGACCCCTTCTGCCAACTGGTTATGCCCTTCAATAAATTCCAATTGCAAATGCTTTAGTTTTTCGCAGTCATTATATACTTGTTTTATCCCGGCAACAGCTTTTTGCAGACCTTCTCTACTATCGTAGCGGTTATCATGATCGCCCATCCAATTTTTACTTTCATCAAGGATAAAATGTCCATAAAAATAGATCAATGGCAGGCTTCCGTATTCTATGTTTTTCAAGTATTTAGCTTCGCCGGGTAAGGTATTTAACGTTTTATGCGACACATTATACAGCATTACCCCGTGGTAAACGGCCGGATAAAGCGGGATGCACTCGTCGACATAAGATATTTTTAAAAGGGTAGCTTCTCCGTTGTAGATATACATAAACCGGTCCATTGCAGGGGCCGTAAAATCGAGTGACCCTTCGGACTGGGAGCCGCCAAACGTTTCCCTTGCCAGAGATAATATCCGGTTCGTTGCCTCAGCATCCTGGCGCCGGGTTTCCGGATGGTCAGGGTCGTAACATGGCTTCGGTCCCAATATCGACAGAACGTCGGAAAAGTGGACACCTTTAAATCCAAGCTCTCTTATTTTGGGCATATCCCGTTTAGCAAACAGATCGAAAGCCTGGGTCAGACAGATATTGTAACTCTGCCCTCCTCCCCAGATGTCACCTTTGTTTAACCTTCCGTCAGCATTTTTGCGGATATAGCTTTCGTCCCAGTCTTCGGCTATCCTATACGCCCCATAGTAATCATCATGGGCTGCCACCTGGTATCCTAACGATTGCCCATAAGCGATTGTCTTTCTTAATTCAGTTTCACCTCCTAAAGATGGCTCAACCGGAAATAATTGTGGATAACGCCCGTCATGTCCTCCAATATTCCAGCCAACCAAACAAAACTCTGCGCCCTTAATTCCCTGGGAATGGAATTCGTCAAAAATATCACGTACTTGTTTAAACGTAAGAAAAACCCTGACAGGCGGTTCCGTTTCAGGCGTTTGTTCCACAACTTTATAAGGTATAGGCTTAACCCCTAAACGTAAGCGGACTTCCATAGACCGGGCAGAATAAGCCAGTTCCGGCGATTTTAAAACACGCTGTTTTAACGGGACAATACCTCTCTGGTCAAAATTGTACTTCCGGTATCGTTTGGCTACACCAAGCCAATTGGCTTCATTAGCAGATAATAAATGGTATTGCACCTCAAGGTCGTCGGGTAAACGTTGCTCATCAATAAATGAGCGTAAAGTAAACTCCGGGTCAATTGCATACTGGTGTTGTGTTCCCCAATTCGTACTTACACAAAATTGAGTATCATACTGACCACTGGTCACAATACCAGCCAAACCACTGGTGCCACGAACAATTCCATACAATGGCATCGTACAATTGTTGATATATTGGTAAACAGGGACCCTGGATTCTTCCGGTTCTTTATCTTTAAAGTAACACAGTGTTCCAACGCCTCTGGAAGTGACCAGATATCCGGGTTCACCTTCTGCTGCAGCACCAAAACAAGGCAACAGACGCAACGATTTGAGCCTAGCCTTTCCTGTTTCTTTAATTTCAGATGAAGGTATATTGACCGTCAGTATATCATCCTTTTTCGTAAAACGGACAATAAAAGATATTTCTGACTGAGCCTGGCTGCAACTTATATTATATCCCTGCCCGACCGCAGTATTTTCAATCTTCCATCCATTCTTTTGAGACACAACTTGTTGTTGTTCTTTCTTATCCTCATCCCAGAATTTTAGTACAGCCAGCGTATCTGCCTGCCAGTCTATGCTATCTCCTTCCCTGCAAACTGTTAATAAATTATCCTTTGTCCCAATGTTCAATTGTACATTGATAAGACTGTTTCCCATTTTTCCCTGACTCCCGGGTTTACCGGAAGAACAAGCCATCAGGAAGATCAAAATGACGATATATAAAAAATTACTACTGAATTCTCTTTTTTTAAATGTTCTTTGATGAAATACGTTATAGCTCATATTGTTCTATTTTTTAGGTTTATTTAGTTAACTGCTGTCAATTCAACAACATTACAACTACCATTTTATATCGACAATACCATTAGCCGGGATATCCAGCATTTTAGATTTATTCCCTATGTTTAGTTTCACTTTCGAAACTTTTCCTTCTTTGTCATTTAAACGCAGCGAAACCTTTCCATCACGTATATCCATTGAAGTAATTTCAATACCCGGTTGATCAACAGAAATCAAACTTTTCTCGTCAGGCAACCGTCCGGAATTGTCGGTGGGATAAAATTCGCGAAGATAAACCTCTTGTGTATAACTCCGGGAGATTGCCGGGGCATGGTTCTCCTGCCAGTTCCCGGTAAAAGGGTAAAGCATGAAACTGTGTTTGTATGCCCCGTGAAATGGTTCCAGATACCAGGCCGGTTCGTGGGTTACAAATCCTTTGTTAACCATTGTCATGCCCACATCCCTTATTGGTCCTGAAGTGGTAGAAGCGCCGAGGTACAACCCAACTTCACCCTTCCGGGAATTGGTATAAAATGCCTGTTCGCCTGTTCCGGTGGAAATCATAAAACCTCCCCCTGTATTAAATTGAAAAATTCCGGTACTTAATGCACAGAAGTAACTTAAACTGTCGATTCGATGAGGAGAAATTCCAAAAGGAATATCGTAATAAACTTTCCCCTGCTTCCCTGTTTTAAACTGAAGCGTTAAACCCCTGGGATCCCACCCCATACGGCTGTTACCTTCTTTGCGTATCAGGGTTGGATGGGGAAAGAAAAAATCAATATCAGATATTACCCTGTCGGGCAGAAGCGTATATGTCTGCTGCATATGGACCAGCCAGTCAATTTGTTTCTCCACCCTAAGCTGGGGATACAGTGTATTCCGTACCGATACCCTTGCATTCCCGTAAGGTTTGGCATCCCTCCATTCATTATCCCCTTTTCCACCGATCATCTCAGATAAAGCCCTGATCTTAAATAAATCAAGTGAAAGTTCAACAGGCCCGTGTTCACTCTCCACAACAACTTTGTTTTCAAATGCCTTTAGCTTCAAATTGCCATTCTCAATTGTTGTACCGGGCGTCCATTCAAATTGATTTACTTCCCCTGATCTTTTAAGCCCAATTACTTTATACCCATAAGCAGGCATAGCTACTTCAAAATCAGTGATACATTTATCCCCCGTTGAAATAGTTGTGCTTTTCAATTTTTGGCCACTCCCGTAATCGTAAAGTTCATACGGACGATCTGTTTCGATAGTGGCAATCTTTAAACGTGCGGGTTCAGCATTGAATGCGATAAAATACCGGTCGTAGCCTTTAACCTGGATATTTTTTGCAATAACATCCAGCCCCCTGTTAATGATTTCTTTTGAAAGGGATGAGCTGTTCTTAAACGAATTGATGCGTTCGCTCCGTCTTTCGTATAACGGAACCCAACCCCTCGAATCACTGTTTACTGCCCATAATAAAAGGTGTTCTGCCCTGGACATTACAGTGACCTGCCCGTTTCTGCTTAGGTATTTCGGTTCGACATCAGGGTATGTGCTTGCATGTTCAATGTTCCAACTAACCGGGTCATCATTTAAGCTTATGATCGCACCAGAGATTGGGTTATCAATATTTTCTTTAAACAGTAAACCTGCTAAAGCATCCATTATCGTTGCAACCCGAAAATCTGACATTGCCTTGTTCGTATAGTCCTGGACTATGATATCCAACGGGTCGGCGGTCCACCGTGAATAGGTCCCGTGTTCAATATAACTTGCTTTTGCAGAATGGTCGACGTACTTTTCTTCGCTGACGCCAAACTTTTCAAGGTATTCTTTGACCGTTATCCATTCGACTTCAATATCATCATTATTTTTATCAAACTCACAGATCTTTTGATATGGGGAACTAAAAGTTTGGGGTATTTCATAATCCCCTTCAATTAAAAGCAGGCTGTTTGCCGGCGCTTCTTTTATGATATTGACAATGCGGTCCTCTGCCAAGCTGAAGTTTGGAACCCCAATCGTAAACGATCCGTCCATTCCTTTTAACCTGAAAGGGGCAAACGTATTGTCATCGGTTATAACCGGCACCCATGACACCTTTGAGTGGTTAAAAATCCAGGGTAGCTGTGCATGATAAGCCCTCTCCTGCAAATAAAATCCATCGGTAAACCCAACTGCGTCTTCAATGATTGACGTACCCAGTTTGGCGCAACGGTAATTTGTTTCACCGTCCATGCTTATATTTACCGGCTCTGAATAAAATGTGCCGGTGAAATTGATCTGCCCCTTTCTAAACAATTTCATAGCATGTTCGATTACATGTGGGGCTGTCTGCTTTAATGAATTAAATGTTTGCCCTGAAAGTTGGATCTGCCCTTTGAAATCAGGATGCTCCTCCACATAATCAAGAAGGTTATCGTATATCACCGGGAAATCCCGCCATATAGTCGGTTTCACGTACCGGTCGTAATTCATGTTGCCATGAAGGATGTAAGTCATGTAGATCTTTTTAGGGGCTGCCTTCCCGGCACTAATCCCATGATATGGAAGAGATATAAAAAAAAGAAGCGGGAGTAGAATTGTTTTGATCAGATTAAGTTTCATAATTGGTGTTTTTTGATTTTAACAGGTTTTATTGTCCATGAGAAATTGCGCTTTACCAATCCTGTTTCCATAGTGTCCGATTGTAGCACCATAGTATTTTTCAAATGAGATCACTTGATATCACAAAAAAGGATAGTTGGACTGTTATCAATTCCTTTTTGCTTTAACAGATTTTCAATATTCAGATCAAACGGATAATGCTGATCGTAATTCCCATTAACCATACCGAATTTACCTCCCTTATTCTGAATATAAATATTATTCTTTAACTCAGGTAAATGAGCCTCTTTAGCTGCAGCTATATAAAGAAGATCGTCTATACTGCGGTCAAAAATATTTCCTGTAACAATGAAATTCTCGGCAGGATTTATAGTCTTCCAACTTTGTATATGCATTGAACGTTTGTTCGGTCTTTGCCAACCCCAGCCGTAACCTGCAAAACGACATATATTATCTTTTATGAGAATGTTTTTCATTAAAGCTTTATCAGCAGAATTAGGCTGGTTAAGGAAATATTCTATGGAATAAATACAATATTCTATCAGGTTATTACTGTATGTCACATTTTCCATAACAATGGGTACCGATGAAGTCGGATCCTTGTACTGGTGCGTTATTCCGGCATCATAAACCTGATAAATATAGCAGTGATCAACATAGTAACCATTACAGCTACCCCATATTTGGATTGCGTTACCGTACCGGGTCGTACCG
>CAYWTT010000234.1:0-6343 GCA_964461245.1 uncultured Prolixibacteraceae bacterium
ACCGACAAAAAACTGGCAGCATTTTACCTGTGAACTTACGACCAGTGGCGTGACGAAAGTTACCGGGAATAATCGGTTTGTAATCTATGCATCAGCCCCCGGCGATCTGTTTTTTGATGTAGTTACCCTGATGCCTCCCACCTGGAAGGATCGTCCGAATGGACTTCGCCCGGATCTGGCTGAAAAGCTGGACGCTTTGAAATTCAAATATATTTCATTCCCTGGCGGATGCACCGTGGAATCTGCAAATATGGACTCCTGCTGGAACTGGAAGAATTCAATCGGACCATTGGAACAACGGCCAGGTTCCACACGAAACAGGTGGGAATATAAAAACGATCTTTATTTTGGTTTGGACGAACATCTTCAAATGTGCGAGGATTTGGGCGCTGAACCCATTTATGTGAGTTCGTCGGGGATAAGTGAAGTTCCTTATTCGAAGAGGTGGTTTGCTGTTTGCCCGCTCGATAAAATGCAACCCATAATCAGTGATATATTGGATTTAATAGAATACTGCAACGGTTCAGTTTCAACAAAATGGGGAGCTTTGCGTGCTGCAAACGGACATCCAAAGCCTTACAACCTCAAATACATTGAAATAGGCAATGAGAACGGGTATGAAACAGTGAAAGAATATGGCCCCCGGTATGCTATGATTCATGACTCTATATTAGCTCATTATCCCTATATGAAGATTATTTACAACGGTTTCCGCCAGGAGAATATCCTTTCACATACTTTTGGATATCCCGTGGATTACACCGATGAACATTTCTATTTGAGAGACCTGTCAATTCTGTACAACAAATATGACAACATCGATCCGCAATGTAAAAAGATAAATGTGGGTGAATATGCTTCATCCATCAAGGGAAACGGAGGCGCAGTAATCGGAAATTTCGGGGATGCGCTGGGAGATGCAGTGTTCATGCTGGGATGTGAAAAAAATTCAGAAAGAATGTGGTGGACCGGATATGGCAATTATGCCGGATTAATGGATCATGGTAATTTCGGGCCTTGTATCGTCTGGAATGATGCGGTATCTTGTTTTGCCTCTCCTTCCTATTATATGCAGAAAATGTTGTTTTCCGACAACCTGGGAACCCGGATTATACCTTTTTCTGAAAGGACGATCAACTGCTACTGGTCGACTTCTATTGATACCGAAGGCGGCAAAAATGATATCCTTCTGAAAGTGGTAAACAACAAATCTACCTCTGAAACTGTAAATATAATCCTGGAAGGTGTTGATAAGGTGGATAATACAGGACAGGCCACTACTTTATCAGGCAACCCGCAAGACGAAAATTCGATCGAAAATCCGACCAAAATTGTACCGGTAAAAAGTACGTTTGCTGCAGATAACCGTTTTGATTATTCGTTCCCGGCATATTCTGTAACCCTCCTTCGCATTAGAGCTTTAACCCCGCTGCCGAAACCGGCAGAATGAGAAATTTCACCTGGTATGAATGTATGATATGAAAACAACAAATAGAAAAATCTCTTTAAAGAGAATGATTTTCATAATCATGATTGCATTCTTTTGCAATATGACAAACTTGTATGCAGATGAGTTGCTGATTGGAGTCGCAACGGCTGATATTACACCCAAACTGCCTGTTGCCCTGGATGGACAGTTTAACCTGCGGATAGCAAAGACAATCGATACTCCTTTGACAGCTAACGTGGTGGCCTTGGAATCAAGAGAGGGGAGCCGTTCTCTTGATCAGGCAATAATGGTCTCCTGCGACTTGGTTGGCATTCCAAAAAAAGTGCTAAAATCGGTCCGTGATGAAGTGAAAAAGCAATTGCCGGAAATGGATGTGAACAAAATCTTCCTGAATGCCATTCATACACACACTGCACCTGTAATGGAAAATGGACCTGATTGTTCGTTCAGGTACGAAATTCCAAAAGACAGTGTCTTGCAACCGGAAGAATATGATGAATTTTTTGTTCAACGGGTATCCGAATCGATTGTTAAGGCATGGAAATCCCGCAGCCCAGGAAGTGTTTCCTGGGGAATGAGCCATGCAGCTCTTGCATACCAAAGAAGGACTGTATATGCTGACGGATCGGCTGTGATGTATGGGAAAACCAATACCCCTGAATTCAGGAATATGGAAGGGATTGAAGACCATGATGTAAATGTGCTTTTCTTTTGGAACAAGAGCGGGAAATTAATTGCAATGTCTATTGATGCTCCCTGTACCGCGCAGGAAGTTGAGCACCTTGAAGCAGTTAATGCTGACTATTATCATCCGGTCCGCGAGAAACTAAAACAGCGCTTTGGCTCCGACCTGGTTGTCCTGGGATGGATTGGCGCCGCCGGCGATCAATCACCCCGGCCGTTGTACCGTCAGGCTGCCGAGGAACGGATGATTAAACTTCGAAACCTGACCCGGCTGGAAGAAATTTCCAGGCGCCTTGTGACGGTAGTCGAAGAAATTTATCAGACTGTTGAGCAGGATCGCTATTCGGATGTAAAATTAATTCACAAAGCAGAAGTGCTTGCTTTACCGAAGAGGATCATAACAGAGGAAGAATATAAAATATCTAAGGAAGAACAGGAAAAGGCAGCAGGGCTTATTACTGCTGATCCAAAAGCGGCTGCTTATCAGTTAGCCCGGATGACATGGAACAGGGATGTAGTCCGACGTTATGAGAGCCAGAAAACCAACAAGAACCAGACAGTTGGTTCTGAAATTCATGTACTGCGTATTGGCGACGTGGTGGTCTGCACAAATGAATTTGAACTATTTACCGATTATGGGCTGAGGATAGAGGCGCAGAGCAATGCATTGCAGACATTTGTCATCCAGTTGACGGGTTCAGGGACTTACCTTCCTACAGAGAAAGCTGTCAAAGGCGGAGGGTACAGTGCCGTAGCTCAAAGTAGTGTGGTCGGCCCTGATGGCGGACAGATTCTGGTAGACCGTACGGTAAAACTTATCAATGAGTTGTTTCCCGGGAAGAAGTAATCAGTGCTTCTGGTTTTCATCATGTCGTGGAAACAGCCGAAATCATTAACACGATTATGAAATAACAAAAAAGGTTTATACAACAGAAAGTCAACTATATGAGCATCAAAAAATACTTGCCGGTCTTTTTAATATTTCTTTCCATGGGAATGGTCGATGCGGCCAGCCCCATGGTAAGCCTTGCCAGGGAATCGTTTACACTTTCCATTACCTTAGCTACATTATTGCCATTTCTCGGATATTTAATGTTTGGCATATTGTCGGTCCCTACGGGGATACTTCAGGATAAGAAGGGGAAGATATTTGTCCTGAACCTGGGGCTTGTTATTATGTTAATCGGGCTGTTGATCCCAATTTTGTCGGGTATGTATGGGAAAATGGTTATTGACTCTTCCACGCATGGACAATTTTACAGGATATTGTCAGCTGTATTGTTAATTGGTGCAGGTGGTTCAATCATGCAGGTCGGAGGAAATCCTTTTATCCGTGATATTTCGGAAGATGGGCACTACTCCAAAAATCTGGCTATGGCCCAATCGTTTATAACCATTGGATCTTCATTGGGATTTTTACTGCCCACCTTTATGTTTAACCTGTTTCGCCTCGATTGGAGCATACTTTTCCCTGTTTACGCATTGATCGTACTGGTTGCCATCATATGGTTTAATTTAAACAAGGTAACCGAGATCAGACAGGAAAGTACACATCAGGCGACTTTTAAATCAATTTTTGCTTTACTGAAGAATGGATATGTCCTCGCAATGGTGATGGGGATATTCATATACTGCGGTGTGGAAGTTGCAGTGGCGTCGCATGTGCCCATACTGCTGACCGATAAGTTTAGTTTCTCCCTGGAAAAGGTAGGACTGCTGATCAGTTGGTCGCTGTTTTACTTACCCATTTTTTTAGGGAGGTTTTTAGGCTCATTTATTTTGAAACGGGTATCCCCCACGCGATTGTTAATTTATACGGGATTGTTATCGTTATCAGGCATACTGGCTATCCTGTTTTTCAATTCATTGGTTGTGGTTTTAATCGGCGTTCTTCTTGTCGGATTTGGTTTCGCCAATATATTCCCAATGATTTTTTCAATTACGATCGATAAAATGCCTGAATATCAAAATGAATTATCGGGATTGATGGTAACCATGATCGTAGGGGGAACATTTATTCCGCTATTAATGGGATTAGTAGCCGATGCATCCACCATTACCTTTTCTTTTACAGTACCCCTGCTCTGTATTTGTTACATCCTATTCTTAGGAATAATAAACAATCATAAAAAAAGTAAATCATATGGACAAAGTTAATATCCGGACCGCATTTGTGGGGTTTGGAGAAATCAATTCGCCGCAGGAGCTGATCAGAGAGATGTGCCTGAAGGCAAGGAAAGAAATTGAAGCATTGGGGATTGAAGTTGTCACCACCGGCCCTGTAAGCGATGATGAAGACGGCAAGGATGTAATGCGGGCGATAAAAGATCTCGGGAAGGAGGACTTTGATTCGTTAATTATTTGCCTGGCCGGATGGATACCATCGCATGCCGTAATCTCAATAACAGAAAAGTTTAAAGAAAAGCCGATGGTTTTATGGGGTTTGGCAGGAGAATCAATAAACGGACATGTGGTTACGCCGGCTCCGCAGGCAGGAACGACTGCTTTGCGAAAAGTGTTTGAAGATCTTGGCTATAAGTTCAAATACGTTTATAATGTTATTGGCAAACCATCGCCGATCAATACAATCAGAGATTTTCTGGCGGCAGCTGCAACCGCAAAAAGTCTGAGGAGCACAAAAGTGGGGATGATGGGTTTCCGGGATATGAAGCTTTACAATACATTGTACGAAGCAATTTCACTCAAAGAAAAACTGGGAACCGAGATTGAGTTTTTTGAGATGCTGGAGATGGCCCAGCAAGCCGACGCCATAGAAGATATAGAGGTACAGAAAGTATTGGAGAAGATAAAACGGGATTGGGAATTTGAAAAAGAAGCTGACGACAATTTCCTCATGAAAGGCATAAGATACTACCTTTCCATTAAGAAAATTGTTGAAAAGAACCGGTTCGATGCGGTCTCCTTAAAGGATGTCGACGGGATGAAGAAGCTCCTGAATTTTCCGCCGGCGATGATTTTCATGTTGCTGGCTGACGATCCGGGAGTATGTACTATACCTGAAAACGATTCAATGGGAGCAGTAACCCAGTTGGTGGTTAAGCATATTACGGGGCAGTGTGCGGCATACCTTGAGTTTTATGAATTTTTTGAAAAGAGTGTGCTGCTGGGGGTACCTGATTTTGTTCCTGCGGAAGTTGTGGAAGGAAGGGTAAAAGTAAAACCGGCAGCATTTGGAAATATTGGCAGTGGTTTGCTGAATATATCGACAATGAAAACGGGGAGGCTGACCTTAGCCAGATTGTCAAATTCCGGGGACCGATATTCGATGCACATCTGCACCGGAGAAGGGAAATTGCGATCATGGGAGGAAGCCGGTTGGGACTATCCCGCGCCGCAGTTACCCAGCCTGGAAATATTCCTGGATACTCCTGTTGAAACTTTTGCTCAGAGAGTCTCAGGGCAGCATTATATCATATCGTACGGCGACCATGCTGAGGCCCTGAAAGAATTTTGCTATCTGAGGAATATCGAAGTAGTATAAAGATAAAATTATGAGGATGGAATACGATGCAGTCATAGCTGGTTACATGTGTGTTGATTTTTTGCCTGGTTTTTATCAGAATGGAGGGGAAAAGAGCATCACAGGATTTTTCAAACCAGGGAAATTAATTGAAATCAACGGGATGGATTTTGTATTGGGAGGTGCAGTACCGAATACAGGATTGGCGATGAAGAAATTTGGAAGGAAGGTATTTTTGAATGGATTGATCGGTAATGATTTCATTGGCAAAATTGCAGAGGCCCAGTTGGCGGAATATGGTGCTTCTGAAGGGACCACAATAACCAGTGAGGCAGGAACAGCCTTCAGTATAGTTTTAGCACCCCCCGGGATTGACCGGATATTTTTGGAATCGCCGGGTTGTAACCATATTTTCTGCATGGATCATATCAAAGTTGAGGCCGTATCAAAGTCGAGGCTGTTTCATTTTGGATATCCGCCGTTATTAAAACGATTTTATTCAGATGAGGGGAATCAACTGGCTGAAATGTACGCGACGGTCGGGAAAATGGGGGTAATTACGTCGCTTGATTTCAGTTTGCCCGATCCTGATACCGAATCTGGTAAAATAGACTGGTCCGTAGTAATGGGAAAGGCGTTTCCGTATATAGACATATTTACGCCGAGTCTGGAAGAAGTCATTTATTTAATGATGCCCGGTAAGTATGCTGAATTATTTTCTCACACTG
>CAYWTT010000235.1:0-6311 GCA_964461245.1 uncultured Prolixibacteraceae bacterium
CCAGGGCTGAGAAAAAATATGGAATTGAAAGGAATCTGCTGGCAGGGCTGATCATGCAGGAGAGCATGGGAAACCCGCTGGAACTGAATGACCATAATGACGGCGGAGCCGGACTGATGATGTTCCAACCCGGCACTGCCAGGGAATATGGTCTGAAAACCTATGGAAGATCTGTAGCTACCGGAAGGGATAAATCGCATGGTGAGCTGTTGTACGATCTTGTGGTAAGTAACAATTACCATTATGTTGAACTTTCACGGCTGGATGAAAGGTTTCACATTGAGAAATCGATCAATGCCGGAGCACGTTTCCTGGCCCATCTTTACAAAAGATACCATTCGTGGGACAAAGCCATTTCTGCTTACAACAGGGGAAAGCCGGCCTTCTTTTCGTCGGCCTCCCGGCATGTAAGGCAGGTAAGGTTTTTTCAGAAACAGTATACATTTTACCAGAAAAAAATGTGAGTTGATTTTCTTTCAGAAAGGCATTGTCCGGGTGGTTGATGCTTTTCAGGTATGGCTGGGAGAGATGATCTTGTGAAGTGGATGAGGGCTGTATAAAAAGGAAAGTTTGTCGGGACCAATTTTCTTTTCATTCAGATAAAAGAAGAGGCTGCCTCAAAAGGGCAGCCTCTTCTTTTTATAAGGTCGGATATGAAACTACTTGACGATCAGGTCAACTTCAGCTCTCCGGTTCTTTTCCCTGTTGGCTTTATTTGTATTCGGGAAAGCAGGTTGTGTTTCACCGAATCCTTTACCGGCCACATAAGCGTTGTTCAAGCCTTTGGTCAGAAGATAGCTGACTACTGCCTGGGCACGTCTTTCAGACAGTTTCTGGTTGTACTGTTTGGTACCGATACTGCAGGTATGGCCATTGACAATTACTTCATAACTTTTGCAGTCACCCAGTTTGGCAACGAAAGCATCCAGCGCTGCGATTCCTGCGGGTCTGAGAACTGCTTTGTCGAAGTCGAAATAGACCGGGTCTACATTGAAATCAACACAGGTAATCGGGCAACCTTTGTTTTCTTTTACGCCAGGAACAGTCGGGCACTGGTCTTCACAGTCAATCACACCGTCATTATCGGTATCCAGCGGGCAACCTTTGGCATCTACCTTGCACCCTTTTGGTGTGTTAGGACACTCGTCCTTCGGATCGGCAACACCGTCACCGTCGGTATCCGGGCAACCCTTGAGGGCTTTCAGTCCGGGAACGTCGGGGCAATCATCATCTTTATCGGGCACACCGTCACCATCTTTATCAGGACAGCCATTGAAAGCGGCTAAACCAGGAGTGTCGGGGCAATCATCCTTGTAATCCGGAACACCGTCACCATCCCTGTCAAGCGGGCAACCGTTCACGTCAACTGCTACTCCTGCGGGAGTGCCGGGGCATTTGTCCTTCTTATCCGGTACACCGTCCCCATCGGAATCCTTTGCTTTGCCCAAGCCAAATTCCAGACCGGCAGTTACCTTAAAGATATTATCCTTGATGTCGGTGATATCATCCGGGGAATATAAATCTTCATTGCCTGGTTTCAAACCATCAATGTATTTTCCTTCCAGATAGAAAGCTGATTTAAGGCCGAACGGGATTTTGAAACCCAAACCGGCATTTACATCAATACCCGATGTGTTGTTGTCTTGCAAATAAGTCGGACCTGCGAAGATGTAAGGCTGAAACTTGGCAGTGGATGAGATCAATTTGTCGTTGTACAATTTGTACCTCAAATTGAGGGCAATATTTCCAAAATCGGTTCCGGTTTCACCTTCAATATCCCTGAATCCCAGGCTACCCTTTAACATGGCATCAAAAGAGGGACTGATAAAACGACTGAGGTAAAGTTCAGGGGAGAATGACATGGCTTTCCAGGCTTCCTGTTCCACATTTCCCAATAGTTCAGTCCTATGCGAACTGTATAAACCAGCGCCTAAACCGATCGCCCACTTGTTGTCAACGGTTTGAGCGCCCACAGCAAGTGAAAAAATCAACGCAACGAAAATAAGTGTAAGTCTTTTCATATCTTAAAAGTTTAAAATTGATTTAAAATTTTCAGCAAGTTAGACATATATTTTTAAAGAGCAAAATTATAGTACAAAACTAAATATTTATTTTTAAACATTCAATGGTTTAAAAGACCATTATAACCGAATTAACCATAAATTTTTGTAAAAATTGTTCACAATAATTGATATTGAAACTACGGGGACTGTTCATAAATACGGGAAAATAACCGAGATAGCGATTTATGTATTTAACGGTACCGATATTACAGATACGTTTATCTCCCTCGTGAATCCGGAAATGGACATTCCGCTTCCCATAACCCGTTTGACGGGCATCACCAATGAGATGGTGGCATCGGCACCCCGTTTTTATGAAATTGCACGCCATATTGTGGAGATGACTTCCGGAAGAACTTTTGTGGCACACAATGCCAGTTTCGACTACGGTTTCCTCAGGGAAGAATTCAAACAGCTGGGATATGATTTTACCCGAAAAAGGATCTGTACGGTTCAGCTCTCCAGAAAATTGCTCCCCGGTTATGCTTCTTACAGCCTGGGAAATCTTTGCAGGGAACTGGGAATAACCATCGAGGGGCGACATCGTGCAGCAGGCGATGCATTGGCGACCGTCCGGCTTTTTGAGAAACTTATGGCTATTAAAAAAGAAAAAGAAATGATACCGGGGTTGGGAAAAACCGCCAGTTTATTCTGACTTTTCTACTTCTTCATCAGGTTGCTGCCCGGCTTCCTGATCTTCTTCGGTGAAATCCAACAATCCCTTCTCATACAGGAGATTATACCAGAGAATGATTTTTTTGATATCGGAAACATAGACTCTTTCTTTATCATAGTCGGGCAGTATAGTCTCAAAATACTTCCGGATTTCAGCATCCGATGCTTTTGCATCTATAGCTTTTTCTCCATTTTCATGATCCAGTATTTTCTTCAGGATTTCTTTAAGCGGCAAATCTCCTGAATGGGTGTAAACAGCAATATCTTCCAGCGAACTTATCTTTGCCGTGTTACTGGCCGGCATACGCTTCCCTGTCGTCAGTGATTCAACAATGATCCTGTTTTTGGCTTCAGCAACCAGCTTATATAAGCCAGGCTGACCCGAGATGGATAATATTCCTTTTAACATTTTATCAGATAATTAAATTATTTCACAGGCAAAGATAACAAAAACCCGATTTCTGCCCATTATTTACTGCAAAAGGTTATTCGGCGTAAGGATAATAGGAATGGCAATTAAATGGATATCAGGTCTTTAAAGATAATGTCCCTTCTGCCCCCAAACCTAAAAAGGTAATCATATTTTAATAATCTCTGTCTATAAAGCCGGAATTAAAATAATATAAAAATAAATTAATATCTTTTTGTATTGTATTTAAATTTTTATATTTTTGTCCCAACGTTTAAATAAAAAAATGCCATGACTCAACTACAATTTACCGACGCATTGCTGGAGATGGAAAAAAAACTCCGCTTTTATGCCTTGAGTTTGACATCTGACAGCGAAAGAGCCAGTGACCTTCTTCAGGAAACCATGCTAAAAGCATTGACCAACCGGGATAAGTTTGCCCAGAATACCAATTTCAAGGCATGGGTATATACCATTATGAAAAATACTTTTATAAACGATTATCGGAGAAATATAAAAGTCCGTAACAGTCTGGGCCGAATTTCCGAGAACTTCACTCGCGTGGCAGGTGCTGATAAGCCAACTCCTGATTCTGCCTTTCATTCGGGAGAGATCAGCGATAAAATTTCTCAACTGGAGGAAGAATACAGGATTCCGTTTACCATGTTCCTTGAGGGGTATAAGTACAAAGAGATAGCCGATGAACTCAATCTTCCGCTTGGAACTATAAAAAGCAGGATTTTCTTTACGCGGAAAAAGCTGGAAAAGGTACTTACCGATTATTCATTTAATTAGTTCAGTTTTCTTCATGGGTATGTTTAGGGGGATTCATTTTGAATCCCTTATTTGTTAACCATACCACCGTAAAAATCGGGAAAGACACAAATCCAGTGAGTTAATTTGTATTTCGGATTTTTGATGTAACTTCACATTGAAAAGGGAATCTTTGACTTTCAGTAGAAAGGTGGAATTTTCCCAGGTATTTAATATAAAATTGAAAGGTATGAAAAAAACAGTTGTTTGTCTGGCAGATGGTTTTGAAGAAATTGAAGCAGTAACCATTATTGATATTCTGAGGAGGGCGGAAGTGGATGTTACTACCGCTTCAGTTTCTGGATCTGCCCTGGTAAAGGGGGCTCATCACGTGGAAGTCAGGGCTGATAAATTGTTTGAGGACGTTGATTTTCGGGATATTGACATGATTATACTTCCAGGGGGTATGCCGGGAGCACAAAATCTCAATAATCACAAGGGAGTTCAGGACAGGATCCTTGATTTCAGTGCTGCTGGGAAGATGATTGGGGCGATCTGCGCAGCTCCCATGGTGTTGGGTAACCTTGGTTTGCTTGAAAACCGCAATGTCACCTGTTATCCGGGTTTCGGGAATTACCTGAAAAAGGCCAGACTGAAGAATGATGCCGTGGTGGAAGACCGGAATTTGGTCACTGCCAACGGTCCGGCGGCAGCCGTTGAATTTGCGCTTAAGCTGGTTGAAAAGCTGAAAGGCAGGGACATGGCAGACATGACAGCCCGGAAGATGCTGGTTCCGGGGAAATGATCAGACATTTTTGAGGCGATGGATGGTGTCAGCCGGATTTTGGGCGGAGAATACAAAGTTTCCGGCCACCAGGACATTGGCACCTGCGTCGAATAATCTTTTCCCAGTTTCAAAATTTACTCCTCCATCCACTTCAATCAGGCATCCAGAATTTTTCCGTTCGATCATCTCCCTGAGGGCTGTTACTTTAGCAATGGTTCCTTCAATAAACTTCTGCCCCCCGAACCCGGGATTCACCGACATTAAGAGGACCATATCCAGGTCGGCCAGTATATTTTCCAGCAAAAACACCGGAGTATGCGGATTCAGACAGACACTGGCTCTTATCCCTTCTTCCCTGATGAGACCGATAGTGCGGTGAAGATGGGGGCAGGTTTCAAGGTGAACCGTGATAATAGAGGCTCCGGCTTTGGCAAACGGATCAATATATTTCCCGGGTTCCACGATCATCAGATGTACATCGAGCGGTTTTTCGGATATCCGGGAAACATGCTCCACTATCGGAATTCCGAATGAGATATTGGGAACGAAAACCCCATCCATCACATCAATGTGAATCCAGTCTGCCTCGCTTTTGTTGATCATTTCGATATCGGCACCCAGGTGGTTGAAATTGGCCGATAATATGGAAGGTGAAATTAGTCTCTTCATGAATACTGAATTACGGATCATTGTCCGAGGTATGTTCTCAGCAACTGGTTCCGGTATTTGTTTTTAAGTTTTTTATTGCTTTTTCCTTGATTTGTCTGACTCTTTCCCGGGTCAGCTGGAGTTCCTGTCCGATCTCTTCCAGCGTAAGAATGGAATAACCGTTCAATCCGAAGAAATAGCGGAGAATATCGGCTTCCCGCTGGCTAAGCGTGGATAAGGATCTTTCAATTTCCTTTCTCAGGGAACCCCGGATCAATTCATTATCCGCACTGGGGGAATCATCATTCAGCATAATGTCGTAAAGGTTGTTGTCGTCGTCGTCGCGAAGAGGAGCATCCATTGAAATATGCATCCCGGAAAGATTCAGCGAATCCTCAATAATATCAGAATTCAGATCCAACACAGATGCCAGCTCTTCCGTGGTAGGTTCTCGCTGAAATTCCTGCTCCAACTGACTAAATGCCCTGTTTATTTTGCTGATGGAGCCTATTTTATTGAGTGGCAACCTGACAATGCGTGCCTGTTCAGCCAGTGCCTGCAGTATTGACTGCCGGATCCACCACACCGCATACGAGATGAACTTGAATCCCCTCGTCTCATCAAACCTCTCTGCAGCTTTGATCAGGCCCAGGTTTCCCTCATTGATCAGATCCGACAGACTGAGTCCCTGGTTCTGATACTGTTTGGATACGGAAACTACAAACCTGAGATTCGCACTGATCAGGGTTTCAAAAGCTTGTCTGTCTCCCAGCTTGATCTTTTTGGCAAGTTCTACCTCAACTTCCGGTGATAACAATTCAATTTTACCAATTTCATGCAGGTATTTATCCAGTGACAAAGTGTCCCGGTTTGTTACCTGTTTGGATATTTTGAGTTGTCTCATAGATAGTTAGTGTAAGAAAGCTGCTTTATCCGGTTGTTATAACACTGTTTAAGGAATGTGAAAATAGCAAAA
>CAYWTT010000236.1:0-6311 GCA_964461245.1 uncultured Prolixibacteraceae bacterium
AATTGCCTTTGCCCGTTTTTCCCAAGCTTTAGCAGTTTGATACGCTTGTTTTTGTCCTTCCAGAAATTGTTTTCCCTGTTCTTCTGAATAATATGCCCCCTTGCATAATTCCGGGATTTTCTTTTTATCCTTTGCATCGTCTGTCTTAAAGCCAGAAATTGCCAGGAATAAAACTCCAGACAACAATAAAAAAATTGACTTTCTCATTTTCATTATCAAGATCTGTTATTTATAATACCTCTTTTATACACCTTACTAAGAGCTGCCGGATCATCCCAAAAACCACCGTACAAAACCTTTATCCCAAAAAGCCTGCCCCATCAGCAGCAGGCAGGGACAGTTCCTAATGTGACTTTCAAATTATTTCCGGCAGTATATACGGTGCACGATACTCCCGGCTGATCATGGCATTGGCTTCGTTTTCTCCTTCACCGATAAACCGCTCGGCTACCGGATCAAATTCGAGTTGACGCCCAAGCCGGTAAGAAATATTGCCCAGGTGTGCCAGCGATGAAGAGAGATGGCCCGTTTGTACCGGCCCGTTCTGGATACTCATGTCGCGTGCCCGGATGGCATCGAACCAGTTTTTGAAGTGAAGAGTCAGTTCTCCTGGTTCAGAACGGCTTGGTCCCTCTTCTCGCTTTTCCCCCAAATAGGTTTTATAGGAACCATATCCATTTATCACCATATACCCTTTGTCTCCATAAAAAATATTACCCACTCCGGCCCCATCTTCCAGGTTGGTACACCAGTTCCTGACTTCAAACTGAATGATCTTCTTTTCTTTCGGGTAATGATAAATGGAAGTCTGGATTTCCGGAACTTCCTTGCAGTCGTCCCATAGGAACTTTCCACCCATTGAGGTAATGCGTTCGGGCAGACTGTTCACTCCCAATCCCCACATGCAAAGGTCCGTTTCGTGAATTCCCTGGTTACCCACATCCCCATTGCCATAGTGCCAGTGCCAGTGCCAATTGTAATGAACCAGGTTCCTGGAAAAGGGACGCATAGGAGCTGGCCCGCACCACAAATCATAGTCTAGCCCGGGAGGAGTTTGCGAGATTCCTTTGTCGCCAATATCCGGACGCCAGCGGTAAACCAGGCCACGCGACATATAGACCCGCCCGATCAGACCATCCTGTAAATGCCGGACAGCCTCACGAATCGCGATGGAACTCCGTAATTGGACTCCATGTTGAACAATCCGGTTGTATTTATAGGCAGCTTCGATCATTTTTTTGCCTTCGTAAATATTATGGGTTGCGGGTTTCTCCACATATACGTCCTTTCCTGCCTGACAAGCCCAAATGGTTTGCAAGGCATGCCAGTGGTTCGGGGTGGCCAAGGTCACGGCATCAATGGTTTTATCTTCATATATTCTTCTGAAATCCTTTTCAATTTTCACTTTTTTGCCGTATTTCTTCTCGAACTCAGATGCCCGCTCCTGAAGGATGGACATATCGGGATCGCACAACACCGCCACATCTACATTGGCACTTTCCGACAATCCCATGATCTCCTCAATGTGTGATTTTCCACGACCATTGATGCCGAGAACTGCAATGCGGATCCGGTCGTTTGCCCCTTTGACTCCGGCAGGAATTATTACCGGCCCAGCCTGAGTGGCATTTAATACCGAGGGTGCCACGGTTGCAAGAACGGCTCCACTTGCCACGTTTTTTAAAAAATTTCTCCGGGAATTGGTCTTATTGTTCTCCATAAAAACTCTTTTTAGTTGCTATTGATCATTTTTAATGGTTGGTTAAAAGGTTTATTCTTATTAATAACCATTCCATGCGATTTTTATTGCCCTGTATAGTTCAGATTGTCGTCCAGAGGGGTCATTTTGGGCATCAACAGATGCACAAAACCCAGGATGATCAGGTATGAAAACCCGGCCATAACAAAAGCCCAGAAATAACCGGAATTATTGGCTGTATCGAGCACCGCACCCAAGGCAATATCGGCGGCAATCGCCACGCCCACCCTCAGCATTTTACCGATGCCGGTAACCGATGCAGTGGCTTTCCTGGGGAAAACGTCAGACACCAGCGTATACCCATTGATCGACCACGACTGGTGACCGGCAGCCCCAAGCCCGATCAGGAAAACAGCCAGCCATTTACTGACAATTACAGGAACAAAACTCACCAGAAGAATAAGAATAGCACAGACAAGCATGGTGGTATTCCTGGCCATGTTGATGCTCCAACCCTTTTTAATAAGTACTCCCGAAGCATATCCCCCCAACAGACTGCCCGCATCGGCCATCAAAAAATAACCAGGAACGGAAGCCCAATATTATTGATGTCCACACCAAACTGTTCAGACAAGAATTTGGCTCCCCAAAACAGGTAAAACCACCAGACACTGTCGGTGAGGGTGGTCAACGAAAATGCCCAGGTTTCCCGTTTTGGCAACAGTTTTCTCCAATGAATTACTTCGCTGTTTTATTCTGTCGAATCACTGTGGATTTATGCCAATTCAGCTTTCGATAATCTGGGGTGGACTTCCGGCTTTTTATAGGTCTGGAGCCATAAAAAGACCCAAATTGCACATAGTACACCGGTAAAAAGAAATGGGATTTGCCAGTTGCCGCCTTCCACTGTAACCACAGCGCCGACAATAAACGGAGCCAGGATAGCCCCCACACTGGTCGAAGCGTCGAAGATTCCTGTTGCAAAGGCACGCTCTTTCTTGGGGAACCATTCAGCTACAGTCTTAATGGCTGCCGGGAAATTACCCGACTCGCCCATTCCAAGCCCAAACCGGACCATGATGAATCCAATCAGGCTAAAAGCCGGCCGGATGGCCGCATGCAGCATCCCAAAAAAACTCCAGACAGCGATGGAAATGGTATAGCCTGTTTTTGTTCCCAGTTTATCAATGATTCCTCCCATGAACAAAAGCCCCACTCCATAAGTAATTTTTAAATGAAACCATGACAGATGCATAATCTTTGTTAGACCAGTCGAACAGTTTCTGCAAAATAGGGGCCATCACACCCAATAGACTCCGGTCGAAATAGTTAATGGTGGTGGCCATGAACACCAGAGCCAATATCCGATAGCGATAATAGCCTGTCCTTGTTGACTTATTTTTCATCTTCATTGTTTCAGCGCGTCAAAGACCAGGGTTCCGCTCACATATGTTTTCTCAATATGGAGATTACTTTTTCCAACGGTGAACAGGATCAGGTCGCCACGTTTGCCCGGCGCAATAATTCCCCTGTCAGTCAACCCATATAATCGGGAAGGATTGGTGCTGGCCATCCGGATTGCCTCTGCCAAAGTACAACCGGTCAGATTCATCATATGAACAACCCCCCGTGAAATTGGAACAGCAGATCCATACAGCACATCCTGTCCCGGATACTTCAGCATTCCTTCCGGAGTCAGTTCAATGATTTCATCTTCTTCGCTTTTATATTGTCCGGGAGGTAAACCGGCAAAGCTGGTAACATCGGAAGTTATGATTGTATTTTCGATGCCTTTTGCCTTAAAAAACACTTTTATCTCTTCATCCCGCAAATGAAATCCATCACAGATCAAACTCCCCTGTGAGGCCCGGTAAAAATCCATAAATTCCTCCCAATCGGGAAGGCGGACAAATTTCAGCATATGTGCTCCCCGATACCCATCCTCTGGTGAAATATAAGGCCCTTCGATATGGATTTCCCCATTGAACCCAATAACGACGGATCATTCCTTGATGCGGTCAGCAGGGAAATATTTTTAAGTAACACCGCTATACTGTTGGTAGTTAACGTGGGCAGATAAGTGGTAACCCCTCTCTTCCAAAGTTCTTCCGTAACCTTCCTGATGTTATCCCTGGTCGAACTGCCATCATCAAAGCAAAATGACACCCCAGCATACCCGTTCACCTGATTGTCAATCAGTCCCGGCGCGATAAACAGAGCATGGTTTTCATCCGATAACTTTTCAATCTGTTTAATTTTGGAAATCTTTCCATCTCTAATTTCGACAGAAACAGGTTTTTGGGTCTGGTAATTCAAGCCCTCCACCACAGTTTGTCCAACCAGGTTTTGAACAAAAAGGAGAACCAATACCCCAACCATGAACCCGATCGCTTTTTTCATTTTTCTGAGTTATTACGACTTAACAGAAACCCATTTTTCATTTTTCCCGGATTGTTCAAGCACCTCCAAAACAGCCACACATTTTAGGATACTTTCATGGCTCCGCGGTTCCTTTCCGTACCGGAACATCTCCACCATATCTGCATAATACCGAATCTGGTCATCCTTTTTATAGTCGGAAGTCAACTCAACCGTCCCCTCTTTGGTTTCGACAAAACGACGCCAGCCATACGAAAGATTTTTAATAATGAGCGTCGCCAGCATCCTGTTTCCAAAAACCAGACTGGCAGTGGCATTCTTCCCGCTGTTTGTCACCCTTACCTTTTGAATATCGTCACCAAAGAGGTACATCAGCGGTTGCACCAAATGTACCCCATAGAAAAAAATGCCCCCATACGGTGAATGAAAATCTGCCGGCCCTATCACGGTAGCATGGCTGATCTCACCCATCGATCCGACTTTCTTTATCATATCAAAAATGCTATCGATATGCGCTTCAGAATTATAGGAGGAGACCGGCGTTCCCAGCTGACGCGCCAATTCGAGAAACTTACGCCCCTCTGTCAACCGGTAGCAGAATGGTTTGTCGATGAACGTCGGAATACCTGCTTTCACAAACGGGAGGGCAGCTTCGAGATGATATTTCGGATACCTGTGGTCCACAATCAGGGCATCAATCTTTCCGACCATTTCAAGCGGATCGTTGACCATATTGGGGATTTGCCCCTTGTTCATGGCATTTTTTGCATATTCTTCGGTCTCTCCCCATACATATTTCACCTCCCCTCCCGGGAATTTTTTCTCGATATTGAATATTCTCCCGAAACCAGTGGTATGCGAATTTTCAGCACCATTATCCCGATCCGGATCGGCTTCCATTTCTCTTCGGTGCCGGGGATAATAGCCGATGCGAAAGAAGCGGACGAAATTGCCACTGTGGATAAAGCTGCCCCGGTACCCAGTGCCTTAATAAAGGACCGCCTTGTCTTCATAATTTCATCTCCCATCCTTTTTCATAACTTCGCGACCAAAATTTCTTCGCTTCCTTATCGCCCAGAATATGACCGTTTTCAGGATTGATCTCCAGTGAATGAACTACCCGCTGAGCAATATTTCCAAATTGAACAAGCAGTACACTTTTATGTCCTGACTCAATATTGGAATGAGGTTTCTTTCCGGTCTTTATTGCTTTGAAAAAGTCCTGAAAGTGGAATGCATCCAATGCAGCGGTGGGATTTACCCTGTCCCGGTTATCGTATTTAAAATCGTCCCTGATTTCTCTTGCTACATGGTTGTCCAGTAAAATCCATTCTTTATTATTGAGATTGTTCGCTCCACTACGTTGCAATCAGAATGACAGCTAATTAAGAGGTCTGGCAGAGGGGTTTCATGCCAGTTGGCGTTAAGATTCACCCCTGAAACCGGCTTACTGACAGGAAGGTGAAGACGACCATAATAAGTATTGATAACATCGATACGGGGTTCTTTCAATTCATACTGATTGCTTGACAAGTCACCAGAATTTTCGTTTCACCCTGGTCTGCCAGTGTATAATGCATGGTTTAGACACCCACATCGTTAAAATCACCTCCCCTGTCGATATCGAAGGCAACAGATACCGGGCGGGTGGTTGTTTATGGCTGATTGCAACTTATAAAGCCCAGACATACAAGTGCAATAACCGGATAAACAGCGTTTTTTCGCTATCAATGATCTCGGTCCTAAGTTTAATTTGTCACAGCAAACAATATTAATCATTCAATGCAACCATATGAATAAAACAACCAGGAGCCAACTGCTCCTTATTCTCATTCTGAAATTATGAGATTCATCTGGTAGGCTTTGAAAGACAAGTAAAGAGCGTATCAAAAACACAAATTACAGATTGTCCAATGATAATTTTTGGCCTCTTTTCAGGAGTTCTTCTTTTAACTCTTCATAGGGTACATCCTGAACGGATATCTTTTTATCAATGGCTAAACCGGCAGCCACCGCGGCCGACTGTCCCAGTATCATGAAAACGGGTTCCATACGGATTGAACCATAGGCAATGTGGCTCGACGAAACACATACCGGCACTAAAAGATTGGTACATTCCTCATTCTTAGGAATAATTGAACCGTAAGATATGGAATAAGGGAACGGTGGCTCAACACCTATATCTCCTTCATTCTGGACAAAACCACCTGCCGTAACATACCGTTGTACATTA
>CAYWTT010000237.1:0-6294 GCA_964461245.1 uncultured Prolixibacteraceae bacterium
ACTTGCTACCTGGCATATCAATCGTTTTTAGAATAAATAGGTATTGATAAGTATTTATTAGTCGCACCTTATGGCTTTTTAAGTCGCGTAACAAATATGTAGCAAATATAAAGAAAAAAACAGTAAAAATCAATAAATAACGAGAGAAAAAAAAATAAAAAAACGCTGTAAGTTTTTATCTTACAGCGTTTTGTATATGGATGTTAATCCTTGTTTTTCGAGCTTACTTTACTTCTTCAAAGTCGACATCGGTCACTTCGCCGTCCTGTTTAGGCTGGCCGTTTCCGGAACCCGGCTGTGAACCTCCGCTGTATTCTGCCTGGGGCCCGGGTTGTCCCTGAGCTCCTGCTGCGTTATACATCTCCTGTGAAGCAGCCTGGAAGACATTGTTCAGTTCAGCCATGGCCGCATCGATGGCACTGACATCCTGGTTTTTATGAGCTTCTTTCAATTTGGCCAGTGCGTTTTCGATCGGCTGTTTCTTGTTGGCCGGGATCTTGTCGCCAAACTCCTTCAGCTGTTTTTCGGTCTGGAAAATCAGACTGTCGGCCTGGTTTATCTTGTCCGCTTTTTCTTTCTGGAGACGGTCGGCTTCCGCATTGGCGGCGGCTTCATCCTTCATCCGTTTGATTTCGGCATCTGAAAGGCCCGAGGAGGCTTCGATGCGGATAGATTGGGTTTTACCGGTGGCCTTGTCCTTGGCGGTCACATGAAGGATTCCGTTGGCATCGATGTCAAAGGTGACTTCGATCTGCGGAATTCCTCGTGGCGCCGGCGGGATGCCGTCGAGATGGAACCTTCCGATGGTCTTGTTCCCGGCTGCCATTGGTCTTTCTCCCTGCAGCACATGGATTTCCACCGAAGGCTGGTTGTCGGCTGCCGTAGTAAATGTTTCCGTCTTTTTCGTAGGTATGGTGGTGTTGGCCTCGATCAGCCTGGTCATTACCGCCCCCATGGTCTCAATACCGAGGGAAAGCGGGGTCACATCCAGCAGAAGAATGTCTTTTACATCTCCGGAAAGTACTCCTCCCTGGATGGCAGCTCCTACGGCAACCACTTCGTCGGGATTGACCCCTTGGAAGGCTTTTTGCCGAAGAACTCTTCCACTTTTTGCTGGATGGCCGGGATACGGGTAGAGCCTCCCACCAGGATCACCTCGTCAATGTCGGAAGCGGTCAACCCTGCATTTTTGAGGGCTTTGCGGCAGGGTTCAATGGTGGCGTTGATCAGATGATCGGTAATCTGTTCAAATTTCGAACGGGTGAGAGTTTTCACCAAATGTTTCGGAATTCCGTTCACCGGCATGATATAGGGCAGGTTGATCTCTGTCTGAGAAGAACTGGACAACTCGATTTTTGCCTTCTCGGCAGCCTCCTTTAAACGCTGAAGAGCCATCGGGTCTTTGCGAAGATCGAGACCTTCATCGGTCATGAATTCGGAAGCCAGCCAGTCAATGATCAGCTGATCGAAATCATCGCCTCCGAGGTGGGTGTCTCCGTCGGTCGATTTCACTTCGAAAACGCCATCCCCCAGCTCCAGAATGGAGATATCAAATGTGCCGCCTCCCAGGTCAAAAACGGCGATCTTCATGTCTTTGTGCAGTTTGTCGAGACCATATGCCAAAGAGGCAGCTGTCGGCTCATTGATGATTCTGCGGACTTTCAACCCGGCAATCTCACCGGCCTCCTTGGTGGCCTGCCTCTGTGAATCGCTGAAGTAGGCGGGTACAGTGATTACTGCTTCGGTTACTTCTTGTCCCAGATAATCTTCAGCGGTCTTTTTCATCTTTTGCAGAATCATGGCTGAAATTTCCTGTGGAGAGTATTTACGGTCGTCGATTTGCACACGCGGAGTGTTGTTCTCCCCACGCACTACTTCATAAGGAACCCTCTTGATCTCCTTTTCACAACGGTCATATGTTTCTCCCATCATCCTCTTGATGGAATATACCGTCTTTTTCGGATTGGTGATAGCCTGCCTTTTGGCCGGATCGCCGATTTTACGTTCTCCATTTTCAACAAAAGCTACAATGGACGGCGTGGTGCGCTTCCCTTCACTGTTCGGAATCACAACCGGTTCAGTGCCTTCCATCACCGATACACACGAATTGGTGGTACCTAAGTCTATGCCAATTATTTTTCCCATTTTAATTATTATGTTTTTAAATTTTTATTCTTTATAAACATTCCTTTTTTATCAAGGATTATGCCATTGCCTAAATTGGTTATGCATAGTTCATTCTGGCATATTTATTTTTCATTAAATCGGGTATGATGACATTTTTTATGACAAAACGACAGTGATTTGAACCTCGTTTTTCAGATATTTCCATTAAATTAGCCCTTCAAAAAAAACGTATGAAGAGTGCTTCCCTGAAGAGTGACCCCCACAACCGACTATATTCCCTGGATGCCCTCCGCGGATTCGACATGTTCTGGATAACCGGAGGAAGCTGGCTGGCTGTTGTCATTGCGCAAATGACTGGATGGACCTGGCTAGGTGAAAATATGGAACATGTAAAATGGGAAGGTTTCCATTTTTATGACCTCATTTTTCCTCTTTTCATGTTCATTTCTGGCATTGCCATCCCTTTTGCCGTTGAATCCAAACTGGAAAAGAGCATCCCCGTGAGAAGGATTGTCCGGAAAGTATTTCAGCGGTTTGTCATTCTTGTGCTCCTGGGAATCATGTATAACGGAGCTTTGAAAAACGGCTTTTCCGATGCCAGGTATGCCAGTGTGTTAGGCCAAATAGGTTTTGGCTATTTTTTCGCTTCCCTGATTGTTATTTTCACCCGTTCCATGAAATTTCGGCTGGTATGGCTGGCCGGCCTACTCCTTTTTGTCACTTTGATGCAACTTTTTTTTCCGGTACCCGGAGCCGGATCCGGCATACTGACACCGGAAGGCTGCGTGAATGGTTATTTTGACAGGCTTTTGCTGCCGGGCCGTCTACACAGGGAAATATACGATCCCGAGGGATTGTTGTGCAACGTTTCAGCCATCGGTATTACCCTGATGGGTACCTTTGCCGGATATATCCTTCGCAGAAAACAGGTGAACGACTGGATAAAGATAGCCTGGTTATCGGGAACGGGAGCTTCCCTCATTTTACTGGCTTCTCTGCTGAGTATCTGGTATCCGGTAATAAAAAGTTGCTGGACAACCCCCTTTAACCTGCTGGCCGGAGGTATCAGCTTCCTTCTTATCGCCTTGTTCTACCTTGTGATTGACCACTGGAAATTCAGAAAGTGGGCATATTATTTCCGGATCATTGGCATGAACTCGATTTTTGTTTATCTTTTCACCCGGATCGTGGATGTGAAATCCATTTCACTGTTTTTCACGGGATGGCTGGCAAAAACGGTCAGTGAACAGGCAGGCCAGCTGGTGATCTCCCTGGGTTCGCTGGCTGTGGTTTGGCTGGTTCTCTGGTTTTTGTATAAAAAAGAGGTATTTGTCAGAATCTGAAAACCATCCCTGATTTGTTCCGTAAAATGTGTAGCGGTTCAGCAGTCATGTTGCAGGGCCGGGTATTATTGGTCTATAGAGTGGATCCATGGAAGTAATATACGAAGACAATCATATTATAGCAGTCAATAAAGCGTGCGGTGAAATTGTAATGATCGACCAGACCGGTGATACGCCATTGATCGATGCCGTGAAGCTCTATCTGAAAGAGAAATACGACAAGCCGGGAGATGTGTTTCTGGGGCTTCCACACCGCATTGACCGTCCAACCAGCGGGATTGTCCTGATGGCACGGACCAGCAAGGTATTGACCCGCTTTAATAAAATGTTCCAGAAAAAGGACCAAATCAGGAAAATATACTGGGCGGTTGTGGATAAAGCCCCGGTGCCGGCAGAAGGAAGTCTCGAACACTGGATATCCCGTAGCACGGAAAAGAATAAATCGTTCGCCCATAACTTTCAGGCAGAGGATTCCAAGCATGCCCTCCTGCAGTACCGGACACTGGCCAGTTCCGACAATTATCACCTGCTGGAGATTGACCTGCTGACCGGACGCCATCACCAGATCAGAGCCCAGTTGTCAAAAATCGGTATCCACATCAAAGGTGACCTGAAATACGGCTTTCCCCGTTCCAATCCTGACGGCGGAATCCACCTTCATGCCAGAAAGGTGGAATTTATTCATCCGGTCAGAAAAGAACCGGTGGTGATCATTGCCAAACCTCCGGATGATCCTTTGTGGAATGCGTTTCTGAAAATCCTGGGTGAAGAGGGGTGATTTATTATCCTTTCAGGGAGGCGGGCCTAAAACTCATGGGCAGCAAAGTGTCTATCCCTTCAAATGAAAAGATGGATTGCTGACCATCCAGGATGATCCGGATGGGATGTTTGAAACGTGCTTCGGTTTCCAGCATCACCTGTCTGCAGCTGCCGCAGGGTTTTACCGGTTCTCTGACCTTCCCTCCTGCATTTTTCGCGGATATGGCAATTGCTTCCACCGGAATATCGGGATAATTGGCGTTGGCATAAAAGAGAGCGGTTCGTTCAGCGCACAGACCGGAGGGATAGGCTGCATTCTCCTGGTTGTTCCCGGTGATGATCTCCCCGCTGGCCAGTCGCACAGCCGCCCCCACGCAAAAACCGGAATAGGGTGACCATGCCAGGACTGATACCCGGCGGGCTTCCATCACCAACACCTTCATTTCTTCCGGCAGCTCATCTATTCCGCTGAATTCTTCAAACATTATCCTGATTTCTCTCTGCTTCATAGCCGGAATTTTCTTTAAAAGTACAATATTTCAGGTAAGAAAATTATATTTACCTGAAATTTTGAGCAAAACCCAATATGGTTAAAAAAATATTGATTTCTGTTTTATTTGTCTTCATACTCTTCCCTTTTGTTTATTCCCAGAGACTTTCGCGAAGTGAATACATAAAAAAATACCAGCTGCTTGCCATCAGTGAAATGAACCGGAGCGGCATTCCGGCCAGTATAAAAATGGCACAGGCCTGCCTGGAATCGGGTGATGGGAACAGCATCATGGCAAAAACTTCCAATAACCATTTCGGCATAAAATGCAAATCGGACTGGACAGGGGCCCGCTCCTATTTTGATGACGACGAGAAGAATGAATGCTTCAGGAGGTATAAAACGGTGGAAGATTCCTATATCGATCATACCAACTTCCTGATGAGCAATCCCAGGTATAATTCCCTGTTCCAGCTTGCATCGACCGATTATGCGGGCTGGGCCAGGGGATTGAAAAAGGCGGGTTATGCTACCGATCCGGCATATGACAGAAAAGTGATTGAAATCATTGAACTTTTTCAGCTCTGGCGGCTCGACAGGAAACTGACCTTTGAAGAAGTGGCCGAGCTGGACAAACAACGGATGGGTGTCAGGTTCAATAAGAGTCTTCTTATCAATCCTTACAGCTCGAGGGAAATCACCCTTCACAACGGAATAAAATCGGCATGGATCAGGGAAGGGGATACCCTGGAAAAACTGGCACAGGAATTTGGCCTTAAGGAGTGGGAATTGAAGAAGTTCAACGATTTTCCGGAAGGTTATCATCCTGTGCCCGGTGAAATCATCTATCTCAAGGGTAAAATGGGTAAAGCAAGGGGAATGTATAAGTTACATGTGGTCACTGAAGGAGAATCCATGCATTACATTTCGCAATTATACGGAATCAGGCTCCGGGCGCTTTACCGCTTGAACAAACTGGCATATGGCGAACCCATTCATGTGGGACAGGTGCTGAAACTGCAAAAGCGGGAATAGAACATTGGAGGAGCATTGGATCACCTTTATGCGCTGTTACTCTACCTGTTAAAGTGGGAAAATTCAGGCTTTCAGGTGGAAACCCTTATTCCATTTTGAAGTTTTTCAAATCCTGGAATCCTCTCAGGAACTCCTCAATTTTCATCCTTTTTTTGCCAGCCAGCTGAAGGTCGGTAATCTCTATCCATCCGTCGCTGCAAGCAACCTTCAGGAATTTTTTCCCGTCTGAACGGATGGTTCCCGGTTTTTCAGCGTGAAGAGCAGATTCCTTTTCTGCAAAATATATTTTCATTTCTGTAGCCTGGTTGGCCGGAATATTCCGGATGGTTGTCCAGGCTCCAGGGTAGGGGGACAATCCCCTGATCAGGTTACGGATATGCTCGACCGGCTGGTCCCATTTCACCTGCATGGTCTCCCGGAATAGTTTGGGAGCCGCTTTTAATTCTACGGGGCCGTTTACCAGTTTTTCCTGATTGACGGGTGAGATGCAGCCTTCAGCCAGGGCATTGACGGTTTTGAGTACCAGGTTTGCCCCTTTTA
>CAYWTT010000238.1:0-6291 GCA_964461245.1 uncultured Prolixibacteraceae bacterium
ATCTTTAAACCATTTCATAAGGCTGGTGTGTTAAGGTTACAGCAATCCTTCATCGGCGAATGAAAAGTACTTTTCAGCCGTGATGACTAGGTGATCCAGAAGCTGAATATCCAGGAACTTTCCAGCCTCCCTGATCTTTTGGGTGATCTGCTGGTCTGCATCGCTGGGGGTAAGATTACCGGAAGGATGGTTATGCAGACAGATAATGGAAGTTGCACAGGCTTTCAGGGCAATCTGGAAGATCACCCGTACATCAATCACCGTCCCGGAGAAACCTCCCTTTGAGATCTGGTGACACCCCAGGACCTGGTTATTGCGATTCAGGTACAACACATAGAAGTACTCCACATGATCGGTGGAAGGCCAAAAGAGCTGACCTGCATCGAAAGCATCATGGGAACCACAGACCTTGATCCGGTCTTTTGCGGGGATACGCTGAGAATAGGAGACTTCGATCTCAGCCACTGACTGATCAAAAATGTTCATTGAATTTCACCCATGCCTTTGGGATTTGTATTGGCTCCTCGCCTGAGACGAGACTGGTCTGGCACGCCGGTTAAATTTTCGGCGGTCCTGACCATTGAGCTGCCACGGATCAGGGCAATTACAGAAATATGTTATGGTGGATGGGGTGAATGTCAGTCCCGACATTAGCAGTTCTGCTCATAGATCTTATTAAGCTATGTCGGGAGTGACCGAACGCGAAGCGGTTACCCTTGCCCGTTCCGTGGAGCCTGTCCGACTGACTCGTTCAGGCGAGCGATCAATAACTTTGCAGGAAATTTAAACGATTTCAATCAAGAATTCGGAAAATATTCCGGATATCCAATTTAAAATCAACATAATCTATTCATCGAGCAACTGCTGACAATCATTTTTTAAGGCAGGAATTTTATTCCGGATAATCTGCCAAACTTCTTCAGCATCAATCCCAAAATAATCATGAGCTACGATATTCCTGAATCCTTTAATTTTTATCCATTCAATTTCGGATGCCCTTTTTGAAATCATCGGATAGTTTTTCTACCATCTTTCCGATTACCACAAAGTTCATCATAGCAGCATCAAAACTTTTATTGTCTTGGTTTAGCTCATCAGGTGATTGAATCTCTGAAGTATATTCAACGATCCTGTCAGCTGCTTCAATAATCGATTCCAGGCAGTGATGATCCTTATTAAGCATAGACCGTTTCTTTCAGAATTGAATTTTTAAACCTAGATTTGATATATTTTTACGGCAGATATCTACTTCCAACCCCAAGTGATCCCTGAAAAAGTCTTTGATTTGTAATTTCAGCTCATAAAGATTTTCTGTCCCCTCTTCAAATTCCACCAAAAGATCGATATCGCTGTCCGGATTCTGTTCTCCTCGGGCATAAGACCCAAACAATCCGATCCGGACAATATGATATCTGTCCCGTAACAGTTTCTTATTCCGGGCAAGAAATTTCAGTATCTGATCTCGCGTCTTCATCAAAAACAAAATTAACTAAATTAATCTGATTTCATGAAACTCAAGTTCAAGACACCGATGACTGGCAGCGACCATAAAAAAACCCTGTTTCCAGGGCTTTTTGTTCTACAGCAGGGTAGCTTCCACCGTTGCTTTTTTGGATTTCTTACCGGATTTTGGTTTAACCGGAGCCTGATCCTGAGATTCATTCACTTTTTTGGAGTGGTAGCAGGTGAAAGTCCTTCCGAATTTATCGGGTTCCCGCAGTTTGGCCACCTCAAAGGATATGTACTTTACGCCATCGCGTTCATAAACGATTTTTTCAACATCTTCCAGTTTCATCGTGATTTTCGCGATCTGAAGATTCGGAACCTGGGTCCCTTTGCCGAGATAAATTTTTTCGTAAGCCATGATGTTAAATTTTAAAGTGTTAAAAATTATATGCAAGGTGAGATTCTGGTGATCACGGCTGTCAAGGAGGAACTGGAATACCGCATCCCGATATGTAATGTCGGGAGAGGATATGCCGGGAAAATCCTTGACAGAGCGGAGCGCCCGATGGGATCAGCAGAATACCTTAGCGTATGATTTTGACACACTTATTTAACGTCATGCCGAAAAATCCGCCAGTAGGCGGAGGCAAAGGGAACGGTGAAGGATCAGGTTGCAAAAGCATGGAAACCGAACTTGCAGAAAAAATCGGATGAACGGAGGCAAATACCATTTGCGGTGGCCGGGAAGGAACCCGTACGGAAGGACTGACACTACCACTTCCCCCTGAATGAACAGGTCAAGGCACCGGAAAAATGCGGTGAAAGAAAAGGAAGAAGAACAACCTGCCGGGAAGAAAAGCCGGAACAGTCCTATTTCGGGAGCGATTCAAGGTAAGGGAAACTGAGCAAAAAAAAGCATCCCGAGGATGCTAATGGGAAAGTACGGCCCTGAAATTCCGGTATTCCCAGTCAACCAGTTCATCAGGCAGGTTTTCTTCAGCCTCGGGCCAGTAGATTGAAGCCAGGTAATCGCAGAATTCATCCCAGAGGGTTTTTTCGGTTGTGGCAGATGTTCTTTTCATAGCAGTAAGTTTTAAAAATTATATGCAGCACATCTGGGACTGAGATTCCTAAAAACAAGGAGGAACTGGAATACCACATCCCGATATGTAATGTCGGGAGAGGATATGCCGGGAAAATCCTTGTTTTCGCGAAGCGCCCGGTAGGAAAATCAGACTCGTGCTTAGCATGGAATTTCAAAACTTGCATGAAAAGGGCATCCCACAGGAAAAACCCGGGCTGAATCAAGATCCTGCGGCTCTGCCTGGGAAAGGCTGAATCGGATGAACAGGCCGGGAATACCATTTAGGGAAGTTTGCGATAGCACCGGATGTTTTGGGGGCAAAGTGAAGTAATGAATGACAAATTGAAGATCAATCAGAAATCAACGACCAAAAAAAAGGCCTTGCGACTGCAAGACCTTTCCTATTCAGAACGATATGAGCGGGTATTGCAATCTTACCGGCTCGGGAAGAAGGACAGACATTGAATTGTAAGCATTGATCAATTCAATGATAAAGGGATAATCATGGATGCTGACAGGATCATCCAGGTATGGATTAAAAGTCCATTCCATGGCATCCAGGGCACACTGAATTTCTGCTAAAGGAATCTGAATGGTATCCATTAAAAAAAGCCCATGCCTTTGGGACTTATTCCGGTAACCCGAATAAATCGGTTTGGTCTGGCACACCGGGTTGGTTTAAGATTCAATGGAAGTAACAACAAGCCGGTTGTCCTTAACGGTTACACGTACCAGCCGGGACGATTGAAAACCGGTTTTACGAATACGGTTACCTGATCGGTTCATGGATGGAACGTTGTTATCCGGACGTTTACGCTCGTCATTATGGCAATCAGGCCAAAAATCAATGATGCGAGTCATGGCTTAATCCTCCCAGGGTAGCATGAAAAACACAGCAGGATTGGTGCGGTCAATGTCCTCGGCAGAAATAACTGCCTTGATCGATACAATCAGCGATCCGTCCGGATTGAGCTTTTCATTGCGCTGGTCAGTCAGCCAGATCGGTCTGGGAAGCAAAAATTCAAAACGCAGGATGGAGCTTGAGCACTCCCTGGCTTTGGGAACAAAAGCAGAAAGGATACGGGAGATCTCGGTCGTTTTTCCTGCGCAATCTGCATGATTGCCACTGCCATCAACATAGTGGTTCCATACGGAATCATTGAAATAGACCGGAACCTGGATTCCCAGCGGTCCTGAGATGATCGAAGGGATCTGGATCAGCACGCCGTCATCAACGGCCATGCGGGTGGTGTAGCTAAAGACGATGTCTTCTTCTTTGAACATGAATTTTACCCATGCCTTTGGGATTTTTTTTGGCTCCTCGCCTGAGGCGAGACTGGTCTGGCACGCCGGTTAAATTTTCGGCGGACCAGTCATTGAGCTGCCACGGATTAGGGCAACTCGGAAGAAAACAAAAGGATGACAGGGGCACAGGCTCCCGCCTGCGGGAGACAAGCCCGAAGGGCACCGCCCTTGACCGTTCCGTGGAGCCTGCCCGACTGACTCGTTCAGGCGAGCGATCAATAACTTGCAAGAAAATTTAACAGGAGAGAATCAGAAGTAAAAAGAAGCAGATAACTATCCATCATAAACAGCTATACTTCTATTGAAATATTTACTTTCCCCCCAAGTCCTTTTTCAACAATCTCATAAAGAGTACTGAGCGTGATGTTGCTGCCATTGTTCTCAACCCTGGAAATATAAGTCCTTTTCTTATCAATGATCTGACCTAATTCTTCCTGAGTCATATGCCTTGATTCCCTGGCTTTCTTAAGCAACAATCCGATACGGAATGATTCAGCATCTCTTTCAAGGTTATCACGCCTTTCGGTCCCTTTTTCACCATAAACTTTATCTTTTATTTCGGACCAGGTACGGATATTCTTATTTTCGTTTTCTGTCTTCATAATATTCATTCATTAATTGTAAAGCTTTCTCAATTTCACTTTTCGGTGTCCGTTGTGTTTTCTTCTGAAATCCATTCAGGAGAATAACCAACCTTCCACTGTCGAAAAAACAAAAAACACGCCATATATCGCTCCCAAGTTGTATTCGTGCCTCGTAAAGGCCTGAGGTACCGATAACAAGTTTCAGGTAATTTGTCGGTATCCTCTCTAAAGTTTCAATTGCCTCCAGGATTTTAAAGATTTTATCCTGCACCCTGACAGGTTGACTTAACAAAAACTCCTCAAAGTAAAGTTTATAAGCAACTATCTCCCTTATTTTTTCCATATAAGACAACAATGCACAAAAGTAACTTATAAGTTACAATTCTGCAAATGTTTTGACATTATTTTTAACCTCGCCTTTCTTATATTCGGGGATTTATAAATGTCGACTGTCTCAAAAGAAGGTTCCCGTATTTCGTCCAGATCCGCTTATCCGCAGCATCCCCGAAATGCGTCGCCTCCTCGGGAAGAACGGTATTGCTACGCTCGGAGCTCTTATCCTTTTCAAACTTGCCATTGCGCTCCACCACCCGGGTGTTGTTCATGCTGATCAGGGTGTATTTGCAGTTCCGGGCATTGAAAATGATCCGGGGATAACGGGGATCCTTTCCCTGAAGGATATTGGACCAAAGAAGATACTTATCATGCTGCGGAGGTTCCTGACCCCGGTGGACCTTTTGGATCACCGTCCATCCCCTTTTCTCCAGCAAATCAATGGCCTGCTGGTTATACGTAGTGGAATTCGAAGCATTCGGCTGCCGGCTGTCACCGTACCGGTCCCGGTAATACACCATCGTCTTGCGCGAATGAGAACTGTAATACGCCGCAAACTGTTCCACCAGGTCATTGATCATCACCCCGGAAGAAAGATCCGGTTTGGTATAGAATTCATTGATGAATTTGTCCACCGGTTCCACCATCCGGTTCACAAAATTGTAGTTCCCCTCCTGCCCCACCGAGAACAGTGAAATCTTGCTTCCCCAATCCGGAACGATCTCCAGCGGCTGCGAGGGATCGCAGTCCAGGTCAAAGCGTGAATCCGGAGTTTCAAGCTTTGATGTGTTCCAGTTTGTATTTTCTGCCAATCCGCGGATATAACTGTCATTGACGGCATCGTAATAAAAGTGAATCCCCGGATTGAAATGGTAGTACCCATCCTCCACCCTGTCGGGTATCCAGTTAAGGATCTCAATCAGGAAGGTGAGAAGCGACTGCTTCTCATACTCTCTGCGGATATAGGAGAATCCCAGGTTTTTCAGGTTGTCAAATGCATTGGAAAGGGTAAAGAGCACCCCCGATCGCGACACGAACGGGATGATCTGTTTCTTCAGCCTGACCGTTTCATTCCACAAGGAAGCGAACTGAGCCTTGTCCACTTTGGCCGATGCCTCCATCAACTGGAGCTGCAGATTGACAATCCGGTTCCAGATATCGAACAGCGGAATACCGGCTTCTTCCTGGTAATATTTCCCGAAATCCAGCAGCCAGCGCTGATCCGGATTGAAAGGCATCGAGGAGACATACCGGAAACCGTGGTGCTGGGGCACCGGTTTCCCGGAAAGTCGCCCAAAGTATTCTTCATTTCCCCGGTTGGCAGGCGACACCTCCTGGTCATACCGTTCCTTGACCAGTGTCAGCGCTTCATCCACGATCTCCCGGTCGATGTTGGGCCCTCGGGCCGATCCTTCCCTCTCCTGACTCAGCAGCAGAAATCCCGTGCCGTTTGAAAAGGATATGAAATTATCATAGCGGGTGATCTTTTCGTAGGGCGTAAGCCATCCCCTGGGTGGACGGCGCCCGATCACGAAATCC
>CAYWTT010000239.1:0-6275 GCA_964461245.1 uncultured Prolixibacteraceae bacterium
AGAATATACCGTTCTGACATTATATTAAACTCAATCCGGATTAATGGATTAATTTTAAAAAGATTTAATTTACATTTTATCGTAATTCCGTGCTTTTTTTGCATAATGAAGTTAATCATTGCATTATATTCAATAAATTTTTTATATTTGTTCCTCAACAAAAATATGTAAAAATGAAAATAAATAAGAGATGGATAAAGCCCGCTGTTGTTATTATGAAAATTAAAAATAACACTACAGCAAATAAGCAACCTTCCACGACAGAAAATGGGCAGGGAAAGAAGTCAGGTAGTTAAATTTTCATTAAAAAAAATACCCTGCTTAATCCACACTTTAGTCAATATCAATATTCTTATTGATTCAATTCTTTACTTAAGAACTTATTAAGTATTGTTGTTTCTTACTGGAATGACATTAATTTGTGGATGTTCTTCATTTAAAGTTAATGAATTCAATGACCAAGTAAGGGTTATTGAAAATGAATTTGATAATCAGAATCTCATCAAATATTCTGTTAATCAAAAAAACTTTTCTGGAAATATCTACGTGCAAAATAGAAATCAGTATAAATTAACTGATTTCTATTTTGAAGATTTATCAAATGATCTTCTAATTTTACTCTCCGGACATATTTATGGGATTGATTATCCCAAAGATTTGAAATTTCCCGTGCCGAAAGATAATCCCATTCCTGTCCATATAGCCCATCTGTTTTCACGATATGGCATTGACTTTATCAACTGGTTGAACGGGGATTTTATTATTTTTATTGTTGATCAACGGAAACAGATACTTTACATTGTAAGGGATCATTTAGGGATAAGGCCGCTTAGTTTTTGTGTTGATAACGACAGCCTTTTATTCTCATCGGATGGTTATATCCTTTCACGGGCCTTTGCTGAAGATAAAGGTATTAACCGGAAGTATTTAATGCAGGAATTAACCCCAGATAATCTTTGGGATTATTCATTAACTCCGGTCAATCATGTTGAAAAATTATTGCCAGGGCACTATCTTGAGTTTGGAATGAATGGTTATAAACAGGTCAAATACTGGCATCCCGAATCTATTCAGGAGAATTCCAAATTAGAGAGTTTAACAGCAAGCCATGAGTTAGAGAAGTTGCTAATTGATTCTGTAAAAATAAGAACAGACAAGGAAGTAAAAGCAGGAGCTCATGTGAGCGGTGGATTGGATTCAGGTTTGGTGGCAGCTATTGCCAGACAACAATATATTGAACAACCTGTTTTTTATGGTTACTCCTGGTCACCCCAAAAGCTTGATGGGGAAAGTTTTGAAGGGATCGATGAAAGAAAAAATGCATTCTCTATTTGTAACCATGCAAATATTGACTTGAAATATTTCGAAGGCAATAGCCTTGATTATTTTGGTTTTTTAACAGGTTGGAAAAATCAGTATGATCATTATGAAGAGTCGAAAATCAGGCAATTTGCTTCCATGGATGGAGTTGCCTTGATATTTTCAGGCTGGGGAGGGGATGAATTTTTAAGTTTTCATGATTTGGGAGTTGATTCTGACCTTATCCGAAATTTTCATTTTAAAAAGCTGTTCAGCAGGTACAGTTTAAAAAAACCAAAGGCATTTCTGGGATCGATCATTTACAAAGTGATTCTTCCCTATCTGGGTAATGCGGTTTATCTGAATAAATATGATAATAAAAAGAGGTTCAAGAAGTATATTTTACCGGGGAAATACATCAAGGGAAAAAAGAAAGATCCTCTCCTAAGCTGGAAATCAAAAAATGAGGTTCAGCTCAAATATTTAAATAATTGTCATTTATCCGACCGCGCAGAGCAATGGTTTATTAACGGATACAAGTTGGGTATAGAATACAGATTTCCTTTGCTCGATAAAAGAATTATCGAATATTGCCTTACCATACCTTCGACCGCACTTTATAAAGAAAAAAGATCGATGTTAAAGGATATAGCCAGGAAATACATTCCATTATCCGTCATAGAACATAACAAATTAGCTGATGAAGCGTGGGGAATTTATAATGATAAAATCAGGTTTGAAGTATTTGAAATGTTATCAAAGCGAGTGGAAGACTACAAAAAAAATCCATTTCTGGATTTCATCAATTTCCCGAAATTAGCTCATGATCTCGATTTATTTTTAAAAAACCGGCCTCAAAGTGAATTTGAATTACCTGGACAATTCAATATTTTATTTGGTATAAATGGAATTCATGCAATTACTACAGGTTTACTTTCTTCAAAATAAAATCTTCTGTTCCTGGTTTTGTCTTGGTTAAGATTAATTTCTTATGGTCTGTTTTAGATATTCCTCAATGATTTCTATAAAATTTAGGCATACCTCTTCATTCAAATGGAGCAACGACCAGAATCCTACAGGCCATATCAGATTCCCTTCTATCAATACAACTCCCTGAGGTGTGAAGGCAATGTCCCAGCCCACTATGGGCAAGTCGGGAACTAACCGGTGTGCTTTCCGGCATAACGCTTTGGCATCGTCCCAGAAAGGCAGGATGGTTTGAGCAATTTGACCTCCTCCCTGTGGATGGAAATCAATGTGTTCGAACGGATGACTCAGGTTGATTGCAGCAGATAATCTCCCGGTTTCCAAATCCACCAATGCATGAATCCCATTCCCGTTGCTGGTGACACTCTCCCCCACAGGCATCATGAATATGGCAAAAAGGATTCCGATATGTCCATTTGAATCCAAAAAGGTGTTTATGCGGCAGGTGCAAAGATTTCCGTTGCTCAGCCCCACCAGAGAAGGGTGGTTATATTGAAAGGCCTGCAACAGGTATGTATCTTGTTTTGACCTGGACTTCAACAGCTTGATCAGATTCTCCCTGTCATAGAGCACACCATTCGCCCCTGACTCAGAGTATCCGTTTTTATTGAAGTTGATTTTTTTACATCCATTGCCACCATAGCTGTCAAGAGGTTTTACGAACATCTCCCCTTCAGGGAGGATCCCGTTTTCTCCTATAAACAGGGATTCTTCATTCCTGAAAACTGCAATAATGTCGACTGTCTCCGGGATTACCGGTTTAAAAATCTGCCAGAACCTGAATTTATCTTTGAGTACTTCCCAGTTTTTTCCGGAGATCAGGTAGGCTAAAATGGGGCTGAAATGCTCATCAGCCAGATAATTTTCACCTATATTAATTTTATGTTCATATATCCTGAGATAGTAATAGAGATCAGGTGGCGAATTTTTCATAAAGGCAAGATAACAGATACCTCTGATTTGTTTCAAGAGACTTATTTGATGCGCTGAAGTCACACGTCTCGCATTTGCCTTTATTTCAAGTACGATCATGGTAACCGCTTTATAATACCACAGCACCCTGACCGGAATTATCATGAAAAGCCTTAGAATTCTGGGGTATTTGTGCGATTTGCAATAATAAATTTTTGAATATACAAATCTGTATTCTTTTTTAACAGAAAACGGAAGGGGACCGAATACCGGGAGTGAATTGTACAACTTGTGAAAATTGGTCCGGATAGAAAACATTTTGATAAAGATTATTCCTGAATCTCAGCTAGATAAATGCAATTAAAGAATTCTTGTTTTGCTCTTTTTACAATTTGTAATAATATAAAAAAAACATTGTTTTTTGTCACTAAGCGTGAAATTTAGTTGAAATACCGGCTGCCTTCTGAGCAAAATTAATGATCAAACCATGCTGTCAACCTGCATTCCTGCATATATTAACTGTAAACGATTATGCAATCTGTGAAAAAGAACTGTTTCCATATGCAAACCGGTTGAAATCGTCAGGACTGGCTTTCAACAGGAAAGAATAGATTCACCATATCTGCAGATATCATAAAACCATTGACTTTACTTTTCCTACCTACTGATTAAAAGCCTGTAATAGTGAAATCCTTTCTTCTTAATAATTCCACAAGTACGGGTCTTGAATCAACAAAGCTTTCTGAAATATTTCAATAACTATCAAATAATGAAAATACTATATTTAAATTTTTTCTAAATTGAATAATGAAAGCCATCTGTTATCATCAAACACTTTCATTCCTGAATGATATCTTTTATCTTCGCCTCCGATGATTTAATTTTATAAATAGTTTTGTTCAATAAATATGAAAAACCAAGTCAGCAGGATTTTCCCGGACTGCCAAAAGATGCTTTTATGATGAAATTCTGAAAAAGAGATCTCCACTTTTCAGAATAACAAGGTTCAGGAGCGTTTAAGCAATCCGAATACAGGGATCCGGTGAAAAGACCGTACCGTTTTGCATGTTTATTGTTAATATTAGGCGACCAATGAATCTTTTACAAAAATTTCGTGCCCTGCCGGTGAAAGAGATGCAATTTATTGCAGAAGCGCTTTTGCTGCTCTTCTTTGCCAGAATATTGCTTTTCGCAATGCCCTTCCGGATTTGCATCAAAACCGTTAAAACGGTCCATTCTTCTGATCATCCCGACATGGATAAACTCACCATCCTAAAGCGTGCCATGGACCGGGCTTATCCGCTGGTTTTCCGAAAGGACGGGTGCCTGGCCCAATCTCTGGCCGCCCGCTGGATGCTTCAGCGACGCGGGATCCCCTCGGTTCTCTATTTCGGGGTCAAGCGCGACAGCCACGGAAAATTCGTCGCCCATGCCTGGCTCACAGCAGATGACCTCGAAATCGTACCCCGGAACGGGGATTATACCGTGTTGACTGCCTTTAAATAAAAAGGGTTGTCAGTTATCGGCCTGCCCGAACGGCTGTCCGTTCAGTCGGGCGGGCCTGCCCGGATGACGAAGGAAGACGGGTTGTCGGTTGTGCTGAAATTTTAACTCTCTCTGTTACAAAGAGTCACACAGAAGTTCCACGGAGTCACACAGGGTTCAGGACGTCATAGACTTCGCCTGCCGTAGCTTTAGCGAAAGCTGGTGGTCATTTGCCCCGCCAGAACGATTTGTCGGGCGGGACTTCGCTACGCTCGTTTGTCTTTAATCTTTCCTTACTCTTTGCTGTCTTACCGGATTTTCCTATATTTACCCCCAACCATCTTCGTGTAATTCGTGTAATTCGTGTAATTCGAAATAATTCGTGTAATTCGTGTAATTCGTACTATGGCGAGGGTATTTGTATCGGGCTGCTATGACATGCTGCACAGCGGGCATGTGGCGTTTTTTGAGGAGGCGGCCACGTATGGGGATCTCTATGTAGGGATCGGATCCGACAAGACCATTGAAGGACTGAAAGCCCGCAAGACCATGAACACCGACCAGGAACGGCTCTACATGGTCAAAGCCCTGAAGGTGGTGAAGGATGCCTGGATCAACAGCGGCTCGGGTGTGATGGACTTTGAAAAGGAGGTACGGGAGCTGAAACCGGATATTTTCTTTGTGAATGAGGAGGGATACACACCCGACAAGCAGAAATTCTGCGACGAGTTGGGTATCGACCTGGTGGTCAGCAAGCGGATACCGCATAATGGACTTCCTCCCCGCTCCACCACGGCACTGCGAAAAGAGTGCCGCATCCCCTATCGCCTCGACCTGGCCGGAGGCTGGCTCGATCAGCCTTATGTCTCGAAATACTGCCCTGGTCCGGTGATCACCATTTCCATCGAACCCGACTATGAATTCAACGACCGCAGCGGCATGGCCACCAGCACCCGGATCAAGGCCATCGACCTCTGGCAGACCGACATCCCGGAGGGAAACAGGGAAAAACTGGCCCGCACCCTTTTCTGCGTGGAGAATCCTCCCGGTACGAAATACGTCAGCGGATCGCAGGATGCCATTGGCATTGTCTTCCCGGGAGTGAACCGGCTTGATTATGCAAAAGGGGAATACTGGCCGGAGAAAATCGAAAGCCTCCACGACGACGACATCCTCTCCTTCATCGAACAACACCTCTGGTTCATCAACCTCTCCCCACGGGAAAAGGATTTTGATGTGCTGGCCGACACGGTGATCCGGGACGAGAATGCAAAAACGCTGGCTGAGGCAGCCAGGGGAACCTGGGAGGCAATCCTGCATAAAGACCTTGCGGCTTTCGGCAACTCTTTCCGCCGGTCATTCGAGGCACAAATCGCCATGTTCCCGCATATGGTCAATCGGCATATCCTGGAAACCATCCGGTCGTATGCCGGCAAAGCCCTGGGGTGGAAGATCTCCGGCGCAGGCGGGGGCGGCTACCTGGTACTGGTATCGGACAAGCCGGTGGGAAATGCCGTTCAGATCAGAATCCGAAGAGCTGCGATCAAAGACTGACAGATTAGTGATTTCTGTCCCATAAAAGCCAAATAAGA
>CAYWTT010000240.1:0-6267 GCA_964461245.1 uncultured Prolixibacteraceae bacterium
CGCCAAATTTTCCCAGGAGAGAGTTGGAAATTAGGTTGACAACGTAAGCAGCATTTCCGTCCTGTTCTGTCATTACCTGGTTCAGTTCGCGGATGCCTCCGAAAAAACTCATGCTGATGGTAGCCCAGATCATGGCTACCATGGCTTCGGTAATCATTGCGCCGTAAAACACCCGGCGGCCCAGTTTTTCATTGGTGATACACCGGGCCATCAGCGGCGACTGGGTGGCATGAAATCCTGAAATGGCCCCGCAGGCGATGGTAATGAACAACATCGGGAATATGGGAAACTGGCTTGCATCGGCATGAAAATTTTTCATATTGGCGAAAGTCAGTTCGGGAATGTGATATCCCTTTACTATGAGTGCAGTCATAAGGCCAATGGCCATGAAAAGAAGGGCAAACCCGAAAACCGGATAGATTTTACCGATGATCTTGTCAATAGGAAGCATGGTGGCCAGGATATAATAAATAAAAACGATCCAGACCCACATGGTCATGGTGTTTCCCTCCGGAGAAAATCCGGCCAGGATTTTGGCCGGTCCGATTATAAATACCGCACCGACAATCACCATCAGGACCACGGTGAATCCCCTGACGAACTGTTTGGTGCCATTTCCCAAATAAATCCCGATGATTTCCGTGATGCTGAATCCCTTATGCCTGATCGACAGCATCCCGCTGAAATAGTCGTGGACGGCACCGGCAAAAACGGATCCCAGGATGATCCAGAGATAGGCCACAGGTCCCCACATAGCTCCTGCCACAGCCCCGAAAATAGGCCCCAATCCGGCAATGTTCAGAAATTGAATCAGGAAAACCCGCCACCATGATAAAGGAACATAATCCACCCCGTCAGTCATGGCCAGTGCCGGGGTTTTGCGGTTGGGATCAGCCCCTTCCACCCGTTCCAGAAATTTTGAATAGAACAGGTACCCGGCAATCAGGACCAGGGTTGAAATGATGAGCGTAATCATGCGAATATGTATTAAGATTGGCGTATTTTTCGTCAGGCACCGTTCACCTGAAGATCACCCAAAAATAATAATGTTTGCCGGAAATGAAATATTCAAAGGTCCCGTTCAATTATAATTTTGAGATATTGTATTTTTACCGCGCTTGTAATAGTATAATTATGCAAATTCGTTTGTTGGCATTTCTGATCCTTTTTTTGATCACTTTATTCCCGGTCACTGCCGCCCGGCCGGTGCTGGACAATCCCGCGAACCATCCGCCAAGGATTATCAGGACCTGTTGTATGTTCGGTTACAAAGTAGGTATAGTGGTACTCCCCTTTATCAAACTGACCGAAGCGACGGGAATGGATAAAATAGGATCCCATCATTACCTGGGAAAGTCCTCTGAAAACAACGGAGTAGTCTATACCCGGAAAGGCGGATTTATCGACATGGGACATCTGCGCGACCAGGCGGACTGGACGGCTTATCTCTATTCGCTGATGCAGCAGGAAAGGGATCAGAATTGCATTGAACTGGATCTGGGCCATGAAGGGGGAAACAAGAGACTAAGCATTACGGTTTCACCTGATCTTTCCAACCAGGATTTGGTGTTACTGGCAGGCAGGATGGCATACGACCTGTCACTGTGGCATGAAATTGCCACGTGGTACGGCGTGTGCTCTGTTCCCCTGGTTTCTGAGCAGTTTTCAAGTTTTTCGGTCGAAGACAGCTATTCTAACCTGCTGGGAGCCTTGCTGGGAATGAAAGCCATACAAAGTGAGCTTCCTTATGAAGAGGCCATGACCAAACTGATCAGGGAAAAACTGGAAGAGCTGGAGGTAACCCAAACCGAAGAAGAGACCCTCAGGGCCATGGAAGCAGTCAGGAATATTTGGTGGACCAGAGAAGCGCACATGCCGAGCACCAGGGTTATGATTGCCCGTCTTACCGCGTTGTATGATACCATTAATCCCATGTTGATCCCTGATACCGGAATGGTTTCATTCCAACCTCAACCGCTGATCATTCCCTCAGTCACGGTTGCCGGCGATTCCCTGGTTCATTTCTATGATCTGAGCGTAAAACTGAACCACAAATTTCCGGTCAAAGCGTTATTCCCCGATTTAACCGGTAAAACCATCACTCAAAAACAGTTCGGAATACTGGTCCGCGATATCGACAGGGAGTTGCAGACAGGGTTTCTGATTAAATCTAGGGCTGAACTGGCTTCTTTACGGAAAGCAGAAAGATCTGAATACAGGAAACTGAAGGAGTTTGAAAAAAATCATAAGCCTAAAAGAACCTGAAGAATTTTATCGCAATTTAAACCAGACAAAACATGCAAAGGAATTATGTTATCCCTTTTTTGATTATCGGTCTGATTACATGCTCGCTTGAAGGCAATACCACCCTGCCTCAGGTGAAAGACACCCTGTTCCATTCAGATGTAAAATCCGGGCTGACGGTCGAAAGAGTCAGGAAAACTTTTGTTCAGGCGGATTCGGGTAATTTAAAGGGAATACCGGATAATGACCGGGGAAAGACAATAGAACTTCTCCCGAATCATTTCATTTTGGGATTTTCAACCGGTCCCGGCTATCTGGCCGGGAGCATTAAAGATGCCAAAGCTTCTTTTGTTTCCAAAGGGCTCAGTGAAAAACAGGTTGATGATTTCTTCGGGCAGCTGAGATACGGCTGGACGGGGGATGTCAATATTCATTACCTGGTATTTCGGCATTACGGAGTAGGATTGAACGCTTTTTTCTTCAATACAGGGGCAAGGGAATGGATCACCTTTGATCCGACAGGCAGGGGAACTATTCTGGAAGGTGAGTGGAATAAAAAAACAAGAGTCACTTATTTCGGACCGGGCCTGATCGCAGAACAGTCGTGGGGGAATCCTGTCCAATGGGAAATTTCAGTTTCCTTATCCGCCGGAATCGCAGGATGCCATGATGAAAACGCTTTCCTGGAAAGCCATGTGGATTTGTCGGGAAAGGCCCTTGCCGCCACCGGTAGTCTTGGGATCCAGTATTTTCTGAACCGGCACGTATCTCTTGGAGTCAAGGCTGATCTTTTTGCCACCCATCTCAGAAAAGTAACGGTAAGCTACGATGCATACTCAACCACTGTCGATCTGAAAAAAGAGAAACTGGCCGGCATTTCCATCGAGAACCTTTCAGTGGCTGATATTTCTGCCGGAATGAAAATTTACTTTTAAACAAACAATTAAGTCTATCTATAATAATTAATTAATCTGGTTGAAACCAGTTTGTTCCTGATTGGAAAAACCATTTACCGGTTTCAGCGTCAAATATTTTTTATGAAAAAAAACCATATTTTGTTGGTTATCCTTTGGGCTGTCTTTACTTCTGTACAGGGCCAGGATAAAATTATCACATGGAAAGGAGATACCATTGAATGCAAAGTGCTTTCAAAGGGAGAAAAAACGGTCAGGTTTGAAAAACGGGAAGGTTCTCTCCTGACCGTTGCGAAAATGGATCGCCTGGAAATTAAGCAACTGATCATTTCGCAAAATCCTGAAGTAAAAGAAAAGGAGCGCCTTCCTTACAGGAAATTGCAATTATCATTTAAGGGCGGACCTTCTTATCTGGTTGCCAGTACAAAAAATGCTGAAGAGTCGGCCGTTTCTTCAGGTTTGACCAGTAAGGAGGCTAAAAGTTACTACCGGCAGCTCAAACTGGGATCGTCAGCCTCGGCTGATGCCCACTGGTTCGTCGAGCCAGGGATGGGCGTAGGTTTGAAATACCGGTATTTTTCTTCCGGGGCTGATGAATGGGTCACGCTGGATCCGAAGGACGGAGTGACCCTGTATTATGGCCCGATGAGGGAAACCATGTATGTCAATTTTGTGGGTGCCTCCCTGAAAACCATGCAAGCCTTCGGGAAGAGCGACAGGCTGCACCTGATTTCATCGGTCTCCCTGGGAATGTCTCTGTACCGGGATGAGGCTACCGTGCTTCAAAGTAACCTTCTGTTATCAGGGAAGGCTTTTGGAGCTAATCTCGATACAGGAATTGAATATGCTGTAAACCACCATTTTTCATTGGGATTGAATCTGGGCGTGTTTAGCTCCAGATTGAAAAAGATCAAGGTGGATAACGGCACTGAAAATTCTACTGTGGAGTTGCCAAAGGAGCAGTATGAGAATGTATCGGCTTTTGACCTGTCAGCCGGAATAAAGATATATTTTTAAAAAGTAGAGAAATCATGAAAGCATGGATAATTTTGTTTATTATTTTGATATTCAACGGTTTGTTGTTTAACTCATGCAATAACGATTTCCTGGACAGCAACCAGCAGCAGGTTTCCATGCTGGGAGGGAAGGCGGTGATTTCATCTTGGGACCCTGAACCGGCGATAGAGCTGAATATCGGCATTGCGGGTTCTGAAGCCTATTACATCACTATGTATCCCAAGTGGATGAAATGGGAGTCGTTGCGCGGAAAATTCAGAGACGGAAATACCAGCATGAAATTCAGTGTAGAGGAGCAGGAAACGGTTGGCAATTCCGGTCTGCTGACCGGTACCGTGGTTCTGGACATCGATCGCATTGGGCTGGTCGGATTTGAAGTAGTATACGGTAATATCGGGAATTTGCCTGGAAACGAAGACGGAAAAGTTAAGGAAATACAAGGAAAGGTAATCGATGCGGATATTCATAAACCATCGGGCACGATCGTAATAGCCACTCAGTATCCCAACCAGTTGTTGATATTCCCTGCTTCTGGTCAGATTTCGGTGATTCCACTGGGAAAAAGTCCCCAATGTGTAGAGATTTCAACTGATGGGAAGAGTGTCCTGGTTGGAAATACAACCCCGGAAATCAGCCTGGTTAGTCTTGAAACCAAGAATGTGGTGAAGAATTTCCTGCTCGATTGCGTCCCTTATGATCTGGTTTCCGGAAACAACGGGTGGTGTTATATTGCCCCTCAAGGGAGTTCGTGGACAAATCTCCGCAGCCTGAACCTGAACACCGGTGGGCTATTTTCTGCTGTCAATTACTGGAACTCCCAGTTATTTGGCAGCTCTATCCTGAAAAAAGTACCTGGAAAATCTTTGTTCGTGGGTACAAGAACCCAGGTAAGTCCGACAGGACTGCTGTTGTTCGAAAACAGCCGGGGAAAAGCTTCCGATACGCTCTGCTACTGGCATATCGACCTGACCGACTTATGGGTTTTCAACGACGGGAACAGAATAGTGGATAAGAAAGGGGTAATTTATCCACTTCCGGCCTTTGATCCCGTAAACAGTTTTCAGATTCAGCTAACGGAAGTGGGAAGACTGAATCTGCCTCAGAATGCGATCAATTCGGTGGATTTTTGCGAAGCCAAAAGCTCGATGTTTGTTGCCAACGGGGCCAACTGGCAACCTGATTTGAACCAGGGACAGAACAATGTCATCCTGCAATTCAACGTCGGCAACCTCAGCCTTTTAAACACATACAATCCTTCCTATATGGCGATCAGTCAGGGGAATGACCTGGTACTGGCCTATTGTCAGGTTCGCTATGTTTTTACAGACCAGGCCGGAACCCGGCTTTATGCCATACGGCGTACTGCCCCTGATTTTGGTGTGGAGAATTGGTCTATCGAAACATTCGAGATCAGGTAAACAGGGGAAGGGGAACGGAATTGAAACACCGGCAGGGAATGGGAACGCTTTGATCAGTAAATGGTTTTTCGATCAGAATGGGAATAAAAGGTGAATATATGAATGCGGAAAGGCAGCAAGTTCTTGTTTCGTATGAGACAATGAAGGAGAAATTCCGAACCATCCTGGAAAGATGTGGCTTTGAAGTCCGGGATGCGGAAGTATGTGCTTCCGTTTTTGCAGGGAACAGCCTTGATGGGATCACTTCGCACGGTGTGAACCGTTTCTCCCGTTTTGTCCGCTACATCCGGACGGGGTACATTGCAGTTCAAGCAAGGCCGTCGTTGGTTCACTCTGCCGGAGCAATTGAACAATGGAACGGGAATCTGGGTCCGGGGCCAATCAATGCTTTATTTGCCACTGAAAGAGCTATGCATTTAGCCGTAGAATCGGGGATCGGACTGGTCGGTATGGCACATACCAACCATTGGATGCGTGGCGGAACTTATGGTTGGCAGGCGGCAAGGGCCGGGTATATCTTTATCGGCTGGACCAATACCACTCCCAATATGCCTGCCTGGGGAGGGAAGGATCGCCGGTTGGGCAACAATCCCCTGGTAATGGCCATCCCGTATAGGGATCAGGCCATTGTACTGGATATGGCCATGTCACAATATTCATTCGGGAAGATGGAA
>CAYWTT010000241.1:0-6236 GCA_964461245.1 uncultured Prolixibacteraceae bacterium
GAAGGTACCCGAAAGTTCGGCTTGACCCGAAGCTTTCAAATCTTTCATATACGGTTGATAATCAGGCGGAATCAGCTTCAGAAAATCATTCAGCTCCGATACTTTGGAGGCAAACTGCAGGTTAAATTGCATGGAATCACCCGGCATGGCGAAATTCCCCTGAATGCCGACGGGCAAACCATTTACCAGCAATTCTCCTTCATTAAAACCAAAGTTCCTGGTGTCGAAATTGATCTGCAGCAGTGATTTAACATCGATACGTGTTTTATTGATGTAAGTCACCGAATCGTATGCCATGTTGAACTGATCGGCCGATCCTTCCACAATCAGTTCCGTATTATTTCCATACATCCTGCCCTTCAGGGCCAGGTTGATATTTTGTAGATCCACATCCATGGGCAGGGTCATATCCTGATAGGAGAGAATGGCGTTGTTGACCTTTATTTTACTGAGTTCCATGCCAAAGGAAGAAGGAGTTTTACCGTTGGTTTTGGTTTCTCCCTCTTCCGGAAGGATATCCCAGTTTGCCTGGTTGGCATTGTTAACCAACAGGTGCAAACGGGCATCATCCAGGATCAACTCATTGATGGTCAGGCTGGAAGGAGTCAGCAGGTCGAAAAGGCCGAATTTTGTCCGGAGATTTTCTATCCGGAGCAGGGTGTCACCGGCAAATGCACTTTTACCTGTAACCAGGACATTACTGAGTGAAAGGGTTGCTTTGGGAAAGTTTCTGATCAGCGACAGATTGAACCGGTCGAAGTTGACTGTTACTTTCAGATTTTTGCTGATGGTGCTTTTTGTTTTCTGAAGCAGAGCATCTTTAAACAGCACCGGAACGGAAACCAGCGTTCCGAGCAGTATGACCAGGATGATACCGGTAATGATGAATGCTTTTTTCATTTTACTGAACTTACATTATTGTTATACACTATTCCTGCATGATCAGTTTGCGCAAAAGTTGCAGGGCTGTTTGTGAAGAACGTTGAATAATCCGTTCCCTGTCAATTCCAAAAACGAATTTTTCACAAATAAATTTTGTGGGACCTGTGACAGCAATCCAGACTGTTCCGACGGGTTTTTCGGCTGATCCTCCGTCAGGGCCAGCTATGCCTGTGGTGGCAATGCCATAGTCCGTCCGGAGCAGTTTTCTGACTCCCCGGGCCATCTCTGCAGCGGTTTCATAGCTGACTGCTCCATATTTCCTCAGCGTTTCAGGTGCAACCCCCAGCAGGGCCTCTTTCACGGAATTGGAATAAGCGGTGATGCCTCCGGTGTACCAGACGGAACTCCCCGGTGTTAACGTGATCATATGGGAGATATTACCGCCTGTGCAACTTTCCGCCACTGAAAGGTTCGATTTTTTTTCGGTAAGCAACCGACCGATCGCCTGTGCCATCGTATCCTCATCGAATCCGTATAAGCAGTCGGAAATCAGGGGCAGCAAATCCTGCAAGGCCTGATCCATCTCTTTCTGAAGCAATATCCGTTCCTGGCCTGATATGCTGAGTCTCAGCCTGACACCCAGCGGACTTGGCAGATAAGCTACCCTGACAGAAGGAGACAATCTGCTCTCCCACGGATCAAGCCGCTCTGCCAGCACCGATTCAGCCACTCCCTGGGTCAGAATGGTTTTGTGCAGGATGCCAGCTGTTTTCCCGGTTGCCACCAGCCGGGGCAAGATCTCTTCCTTCATCATGGACTCCATTTCGAACGGAACTCCCGGCATTGAGATATAGATAATTCCGCTTTTTTCAAACCACATGCCCGGGGCGGTTCCCTTGCTGTTGGGGATCACCTGGCAGGACGCCGGTACCAGTGCCTGATCTCGGTTGAGGCTGTTCACAGGAATATTCAGCCGGTTAAATCTTTCCTGGATCCGGTCAAAGGTTGGCTGATGAAAAACCAGACTTGTATTGAAAAAGTCGCATAATGCGTTTTTGGTGAGGTCGTCTTTAGTGGGTCCCAATCCTCCGGTGATCAGCACCAGGTCGGCTCGCCTGGCTGCCTCTTTAAGTGCGGTCAGGATATGGTCGTGCTGGTCATGTACGGAGGTGATCTGATAAACCTCAATGCCAGCTAGATTCAGATGCTGTGCCATCCAGGCCGAATTGGTATCTACGATCTGGCCTATCAGGATTTCGTCGCCTATGGTTATGATCTCTGTTTTCATCTTGTATCTAATTTCTCCAGGTGTTCCAGCCTCTGTAACAACGGAGGATGGGAATAGTTAAAAAAAACATATGCGGGGTGGGGGGTCAGGTTACTCAGGTTCTTGACAGAGAGTTTTTTCAATGCACAAGCCAGGAATGCTCCACTGTATTCCTCTGCTGCAAACCGGTCAGCCTGGAATTCATGACGACGTGACAGGAAATTTCCCAAAATTCCTGTAATCATCGATACCGGACTCCAGAGAATGCCGAAGGCTACCAGCCCGACGTGAAAATTGGGTTCTTCCACACCCAGTGCCAGGCTCATTGATTTACTCTTCACAAACAACGAAAACAGAAAGAGTATGATCCCCGTTTGTAAGATGCCCATAAACAATTGAAGAATGACATGTCGTTTTTTGTAATGACCGATCTCATGTGCCAGCACAGCCACCAATTCTTCAACGGTCATCTCCGAAATCAGGGTGTCGTACAGGACGATACGTTTTTTAGGACCCAGCCCTGTGAAATAGGCATTGCCTTTTGTCGATCGTTTGGAACCATCTATAATAAAGATATTATCAAGCTTAAATCTCACCTTCTGTGCAAATCCCTGAATGGCGGTGCGGAGTTCACCCTCGGGTAGCGGTGTTTGTTTATTAAAAAGCGGAACAATGAGGTTGCTGTAAAACATCGATATGAAAACCGATAGCAGGGTCACCACACTCCATGCCAGCAACCAGAACCAGTCGCCGGTCCTTCTGTATATCCAGATGATCAGTGCCACCACAGCTCCTCCGATGACCGCCCCCAGTAACAGCGATTTGATTTTATCCAGAATAAAGGTTTTTCGGGTGGTTTTATTAAATCCGTATTTCTGCTCAATAACAAAGGTATCGTATACAGAAAAGGGAAGATTCAACAGATCGGCGGCAAACAGGATAATCCCGAAAAAGATCAGGGCCCACCACACGGGATCGACGGTGATACGGGCAGCCACAGAATTGACCCAGGCAAAACCGTAAGAAAAGAGCATTGTCAGGATCAGCAGAAAGTTAAACCCCGAAGACCAGATACCAAAACGGTAATTCTCTTTCATATAGGATTGCTGGCGGGCATATTTATCTTCATCGAAAATGCCTTTCAGACTCACAGGCAGTTTTTTGGACGAATGAAGTATATTGAGGTGTTCCAGGTATCTTTCGAGCAGGAAATTGGCCACCACAATGACCATTATAATGTAAAAAAACACGGTAAACATAGGATTGATAAACGTCACAAAATTAATATTATTCAGATAAAGGGCGGGGGTTGAAAGGTATCGGACAGGTAAAATAAAAACGAGGAAAGCAAATGACTTCTCATTCTTATTGTTCCAAAGAAGGTTCTTGTGCAAATTTGCCGGACAGGTGTCATGCCTTATGAATGCCGCGGGTCAGATATCCTTTCTAAAGGCTTTACACATAGATCATTTTCCTGGTCATGCCGCCGTCAATGATGAAGTTTTGTCCGGTAATGAAGCTGTTGCGGGGATCTGTCAGAAAGAGAACCATCCTGGCGATATCGCCGGGCTGTCCCACGCGGCCTACAGGGTGCTGCAAATGGTCGGCTTCAGAAAGAACCTCCTGCCTGGCTTTCGATCTTTTCCGGACAGCGGAGACATCGATCCATCCGGGAGAAATGGAATTTACCCGGATATCGGGGCCCAGGCTTATTGCCAATGCATGAGTCAGTGACCATATACCTCCTTTGGAGGCTGAATAAGCTTCCGTATGGGCTTCCGACTGGAAGGCCCGGGTAGAACAGAAGTTGATTATCATTCCTTTGCTCTTACGCAGTTCAGGTTCACAATATTTCGAACAAATGAAAGTTCCGGTCAGGTTCACCCCGATTACCTCGCTGAATTCCCTTACTGAAAGTTCGCTGATGGGTTTATTGGCTGAAACTGCAGCATTGTTGATCAAAACATCGATCCTTCCGAAACGGAGGAGGGTCTTGTCAAAAGCCTCCTTTACCTCTGTTTCTATAGCTATATTGCAAATACAACCCAGCCAGTTTTCTGAATTGCGGTATTTTTTTTCTTCTTCTGATAAAGCTTCTCCGTCGCTCTCCCATATGGAAACAGAAAATCCCTCGGACATAAGCGTTTCCGCAACAATTCTGCCGATCCCCTGTGCACCTCCTGTGATCACTGCAGCTTTGATATTTTTCATGTTATGGCCTTTTCTGAACTAAATTGCAAGGTGGAATTTTCGGGGGATCCTGGTTTCGAAACGCATTTCCTGACCTGTCACCGGATGACGGAAGGCAATAACCAGCGCATGAAGCCCCATCCTTCCCAGGGGATTCTGCTTCGAACCATATTTTTTATCGCCCACGATGGGATGACCGATGTCCATGAGATGAACCCTGATCTGATTTTTGCGGCCGGTACGCAGACTCATCCTGAGCAGGGAATAGTTTGGGTTCGAGCGGATGGTTTCATATTGGGTAACAGCCCATTGTCCGTCGCCTGGTTCCTGACTGGAATACACCACACGGTTGGCGTTTTCCTTGAGATAAGAGGAGATTTCTCCGGCCCCGGGATCTACCACTCCTTCCGCAAGAGCTACATATACTCTCTCGCGGATGATCTCATTCCAGGACTGCTGGAAGGCTTTCTGCACTTTTGCGCTTTTAGCGAAGATCATCACTCCCGAAGTATCCCGGTCAAGACGGTGAACAATGAATATCTTTCCGTCGGGAGAGTTCTTCTTGACGTGATCGTACAGCAAACTGTATGCTGTGAATTTCTCATTACTTCCGGTGGCCACCGACAATACCCCCGCATGTTTGTCAATGACGATCAGGTCGTTGTCTTCGTAAAGTATTCCGATCCCTTTGTAAGTTTTTGCCGGAGCAATTTTATTCCGGGTGATAGTCACGGTTTGCCCGGACATAAGCCGGTAGTTGAATTGAGAGACCGGCTGGCCATTCACCAGAACCTGTTTGTATTTCAGGAATGTCTTGATGTTGTCGCGGTTTTTGTGCGGCATTTGTGCCAGCAAAAAACTCATCAGTTCTGTTTCTTCCTTTACCTTGAACTGAGGATCGGGAGCTGTCGAAGCCCTTGATTTTTTCGGTTTGTTATTCATGGTGTAAAAATAGGAATATCAGTATTTCCAGACCAATACTCCGGCCGGATTAATTATTTTGGTGCCGATCAGGACTTTGATAAACTCAGGAAGTTTCATCTCAAAGGGTTTATCGGAATAATTCAGGGCAATGCCAAATCCGTCACGGTACTCCACGATAACTCCTTCAGGGTAGGAGGCGATGGGTATCTTCCGGTCATGGAACAACTTTGAAAGCACCTCTTTTTCGAGGTTTCCGGTTTTGCTGTCCACTCCCACATAGGTGACTGTTCCGCTGCCGAGGGGGGTGAAAGTCACAGCCGCTTTGCCGGAATAAAAATCACCCTGGTGCACCGCCCATACATCGGTTCCCTGGCGGGGAACCAGAATTTCTCCCCAGCTGGTCCATCCGTATTTTTTCCGGTTGAACAATACGGAATCGGGTGCGTAAGGCATCAGCAGGTCAAAAAATGGTATTTCCGCCCCAATAAGGTCGTAAACAGGAGCAGCATAGGGGGCTTCCCACAGGTGTCCCTGCCTGTCCTGGTGTCCGGTTCGGACAGTCAGAACCAGATTTCCCCCTTTTTTTACATAATTGTTCATCTTTTCGATCAGGGCTTTATCGATCTGCTGGTATGCTGGGGCAATGATCACCGGATAGTTGTCGAAGACAGTCGTATCCCTGATAAAGTCAACCGGAGCACCGAACGATTTAAGTGCTTTATAATATTTCAGAAAATGACTTTCAGTGCTCCATTCGGTGGTTTTCGGATTCAGATTAATGGCCATCACATTATCCGGATTGTAAAGAATCCCGGTTTTCCGTTTCAGATAATCCGCAGGCAGTTTTGCCTTTGGATTATAGTTGTTCCTCAGCATTCTGATATCAGCAATGAATTTGCTGTATTCGAGCCCGCCCGGGGTGGGGGTCACTCCGTCGGGCCCCACTATCCCGTAATGGTATTGTTCATAACCG
>CAYWTT010000242.1:0-6209 GCA_964461245.1 uncultured Prolixibacteraceae bacterium
TGTGGGCGGCGGGATTTACACCAAGGCTGCCGATGTGGGAGCCGACCTGGTAGGGAAGGTGGAAGCCGGTATCCCGGAAGACGATCCGAGGAATCCTGCCACCATTGCCGACAACGTAGGCGACAATGTGGGTGATGTGGCCGGTATGGGGGCCGACCTTTATGAGTCCTATGCAGGTTCCATCCTTGCCACGGCTGCTTTGGGAGCTGCACTGCCTGTTGCGGCAGGTAAGGATATCTCGACCTATGTGCTGGCTCCCATGGTAGTGGCCGCCATCGGTACCATCCTTTCCGTCATGGGGGTTTTCTTCGTGAGGACCAAAGAATCGGCTACCCAGAAAAACCTTCTCAATGCATTGCTCCTTGGAACGGGGGGAAGCTCATTCCTGATCTTGGTGGCCGTTGCTGTCATGGCCTTTGTTGGATGGATAAGCTGGGGGCTGTTCGGATCGGTGGTTGCAGGATTGATTGCCGGCGTAATTATCGGTCAGGCTACTGAATACTTTACTTCCGACGAATACAAACCAACCCGGGGGATTGCCAAACAGGCGCTGTCAGGCCCGGCTACCACCGTTATAGACGGGATTGCCGTGGGTATGTTCTCTACCTGGGTTCCGGTTATCACCATTGCTGCCGGTATTATTACCGCTTTCACCTTTGCGGGCGGATTCCAGAATTTTGCCTTCGGGGTGTACGGAATCGGTTTTGCCGCGGTAGGAATGCTTTCCACACTGGGTATCACTCTGGCTACTGATGCCTTCGGTCCGATTGCGGACAATGCAGGAGGTAACGCTGAAATGAGCCATCTTCCCAAGGAGGTTCGTGAAAGGACCGATGCACTCGATATGCTTGGAAATACTACTGCCGCCACAGGCAAAGGTTTTGCCATCGGTTCAGCTGCACTGACCGCCATGGCGCTGATCGCTGCCTATATCGAGGAAATCAGACTCTGGTTGGGTAAACTGGCTGAAGATACCGGGGGAGTAAAAGAAATCGGGAATGTGGTGTTTTATACCGCCAAAGCTGCAGTGGTTCCGGTGGCCCAGGAAGGGCAGAAAGTGGTTGCGCTTGCTACAGCCACTATCAGGGATTTTACCCAGGCTTATGATCTTTCTGTTTTTAATCCGACCTTGCTGGGAGGGATTTTCATCGGTGCCATGATGGCATTTATCTTCTGTGCCATGACCATGAAGGCGGTGGGCAGGGCAGCCGGTGCCATGGTGGATGAAGTAAGAAGGCAGTTCCGTGAAATTCCGGGGATTATGGAAGGAAAAGGAACCCCTGAATATGCCAAATGCGTGGAGATTTCCACAAAAGGTGCCCAGCACGAGATGATTGTGCCGTCATTGCTGGCTATTGCCGTTCCGATTGTTGTTGGCATTGTATTGGGTGTGGCCGGTGTGATTGGTTTGCTGGTAGGCGGACTGACTGCCGGATTTACGCTGGCTTCCATGCTGAATAATGCGGGTGGTGCCTGGGACAATGCCAAGAAATATATTGAAAAGGGAAATTATGGAGGCAAGGGTAGTGAGGCCCATAAAGCCGGTGTGGTTGGAGATACCGTTGGGGATCCTTTCAAGGATACATCGGGGCCTTCCCTGAATATCCTGATCAAGCTGATGTCAATGGTATCGGTGGTTATGGCAGGGCTCACGGTAACCCTGAGTCTGCTGTAAAGCAAAAACTCCCCGGCAGCCCCGGGGAGTTTTTTTTGATGTCTGTCTGAACATATTCCCGTTAAAATGGTTATACTTACATGTAAATTAACCTGAGAAAAAGTAAAATCATGGCAGACTTATCAACCACATACATGGGTATCTCCCTCCGGAATCCGCTTATTCTGGGAGCCAGTAACCTGGTCGCAAAACCCGAGACCATCCGACAGCTTGAAAATGCTGGCATCGCAGCGATCGTTTATAAATCACTTTTTGAAGAGCAGGTTCAGCTGGAAAGTCTTCAGATGATTGAAGAGATGCAGGAATATGAGAACCGCAGTGCTGAAATGGCACGCCTCTTTCCCGATCTGGAACATGCCGGGCCGAAAGAACACCTGCTCAACCTGAAAAAGCTGAAAGAGCAGGTGAAAGTGCCGGTCATCGGTAGCCTGAATGCAGTGTATGAATCTACCTGGGTTGAGTATGCTCATGAAATGGAAATGACGGGGATTGACGGTCTGGAGATTAACCTGTATGCTGTTCCCGGTTATTTTGAAACGACTAGCCATTCGATCGAAGAAAAGCAGATTCAAATTGTCAAATCTGTCAAGCAGGCCGTTTCCATCCCGGTGAGTGTGAAAATTAGCCCGTTTTATACCAATACCCTGAATTTCGTGAAGCAGGTGGATGAAGCCGGGGCAGATGCCTGTGTGTTGTTTAACCGCTTTTTCCAGCCGGAGATTGATCCGGTTAGCGAAACCTTTGATTACCCCTGGGAGCTGACCAATCCGCAGGATCATATGCTTTCGCTCCGCTATGCAGGACTACTTTACGGGAATCTGGACGGAAGCCTCTGTATCAGCCGGGGACTATACAATGCCGATGACGTGATCCGTGCAATTCTGGCAGGCGCCGATACGGTCCAGATTGTGAGTACGGTTTATAAAAACCAGCCACCGGTGGTGAAAACCATCCTGGAGGAAATGGAAAGGTGGATGGATCAGAAAAAATATGGTTCCCTGGCTGATTTTCGCGGAAAACTATCCAGGCAAAACATGAAAGACCCTTTCATTTATCAGCGGGCTCAATATGTGGATATCCTCTCCCGGTCGGAAGTGATATTCAAAAAATATCCCATGATCTGATCCGCTGGTTTACACGAAGTCTGCCCGTACCTCCTTGAAGAATTTCTCTTCCAGCAGTTTGATAATGCGCTTGATAATCACCTTTCTGATTTCCAGTTCCACGGGCTGGTCGGGATCCTGATGCGCCCAGTTAATCCTAGTCCCTACAATGATATGGATAATATCGTGATCAAGTAACAGGTTGACGATTTCATAAGCCGGAGAATCTTCCATCCGGGTATCGCTGGAATAATTCTCCAGGATCTCTTCCACTTTTCCCATGGTAAGGATCCCTTCCGATACAACCTCAAATCCTTCCAGTCTGGCCTTGGGAGGCAGACCCGAACCTGAAAATACATGTTCGGTTTCAAATTTCAGGTTCAGCTCACGGGCGACGATCTCGGCTGTGGTCCCGCCGCATATCGCCTTCTTCCCCATAAAATTCTTGATCTGTTCGCCCACATCATAATCCTTTATCTTGTAAAAAGGCGGTCCGGTAATCAGCAGAAATTCACGCGGCTGTCTGAAATAGATCACCCCACAGGTGGCATCATCCTTCAGTTCAAATCCATCGTTCATATTTGCCTGGTTGATGATCTTCCGGGCCAGTTTGGTAGCGGAAATATCTGGCATCCGGGTAACCTGGCTGATGGTGAACTCCTCCACCTTATCTCGGCCCCAGCCCATGGGATACCGATTGCTGCCCAAACCCGACTGGGGAATCCCGTCAGAAAGAAACACCATCCGGTCTTCCTTCCTGGCAATAAATTCCCGGATACGCAGGATTTTTCCCTGATTTTCAATGCCTTTGATCTCCACATGGTATTCTGTGGGTTCAAACACCTTATTCCCTCTCAGGATGATAGTCCGGGGATTGTCATAGTTGATGATCCTGACCCTGCTGTCGGCATCGATTTCTATCAGAGTGAAGGTGGCATAATTTTCCAGTCCGTCGCTGCTCTTGGGCAAGGCCCGCATGATGATCCTGGCTGCAATTTCAGGTTTGGTGTGGAACATGGAATAGTTTATGGCCATGGAAGCCGTCAGGGTTGCCAGCACATTGGCCTTGATGCCGTGACCGATCCCATCGCTCATAACCAGCAAAGTTCTTCCTTCACCCTTCACAATCCTGGAAATGAAAACATCACCACAGGCTATTTCTCCCTTGGGTCGTTTTTGCTGCACATCGATTTCGACGTGGTATTCGGGATGGTCACTCCTCATCGCTGTACCGGTATGATTCAATAATGGAATTGATCAGCTCTTCCGTCTGGGCTGCATTCTCTCCCAGCAGGAAAGCAATTTGCTGGACCGTGTCAATATTCTGTTTGTTGACCCTTTGGGCCCGGTTGATGATCTCATCCCTGACTAAAACCGGTGCCGACATATCACGGATCACAGCCCCGACCACCCTCTGCTTGTAAATAGTTACTACCGAAATATGCAAAAGCTTGTTCTGGTATTTTACATCCCTTTCCAAGTTGTTTTCCCCGCTCGACATGATATTGGCGATCATTTTATAAATGACATCCGGAACCAGTTCCGAAATATCGGCTCCCCTGAGCCCCGGGATGGTATCATATAGTTCAACGATATCTTCCCCCATCATCTGGGCAAAACTTTCGTTGGAGTCGATCACCTTGAAATCGGTGTTGACAATGATGATCCCGGCCCTGATCTTGTGCAGCATATGCGAGGAAATGATCATCGATTCCTTGGCCCGCTCCAGTTTTTGTTCCTGTTTTCTCCTTTCGGTCACATCAAAAATGGAACCTACTATTCCGATTTGTTCACCCGCCTCATTCCGGATGACCGCTTTTTGAAATACCACATCCCGGAAAGTGCCGTCACTCGACTTGATTTTCGTTTCATAAACCTGGTCACCGGGCGATTCCATCAGATCGGCATCATGTCTGGCATAAATCTCAGCGATTTCCTGGGGCTGGACGTCATATACGGTTTTCCCGATCAGCTGATCGCGGGATATTCCGATCAGTTTTTCATGTGCTGCATTGCACGTCTGGTAAATTCCGTTCTGATCCCGGTAAAAAATGGGCACCGGCAAGGCATCAATGATCTGCTGATAAAGGGAATGATCTTCAATGAGTGATTTTCTGGCAGACTTCTCTTCATAAATCATAGGATCGGATTTTTCCCGAAAATTAGTCATTCAAAAGTGGAAAATCAATGCGGATTAGATATTATAAAGCATATTTATTTCTGTTTTTCCTTTGTAAAATCTTCATAACCAAAACCTATCTTTGTAAGCATGAGTAAGGTAAAAATCCGTATGCTCCGGTTTATTCCGCCCGGTACGGATTGTGTGTTTGTCATAATGAAGAAAATATGGACATTTCAAAGGTAATCGAACTGACGGAAGCAACCCTGGTGTGCGGAGGAGATCAGACAGGTAATGAAGTCATCCGGGGGTTCAGCTCGGACCTGATGAGTGATGTGTTGACCCTGGATACCGAAGGATTGCTGCTGATCACCGGTCTGTCTAATATTCAAACCATCCGTACGGCCGAAATGGCGGATATCCATTATATCCTTTTTGTACGCGATAAGAAAGTCACTGATGAGATGGTTAAGCTAGCCGTTGAAAACAACATGGTGATCCTGGAAACTCCTTTTTCACTTTTCAAAACCAGCGGGATTTTATTTTCCCAGGGTTTAAATCCCGTGTATTGATGGTAATCGAGCAGACATATTTTGTCAGAGGCGGTGATTTTTCCCATGCCGGGGATGCTTCAAGCAAGGTGAAAAAGCTTCTCAAACAGCTCGATATTGATCCGAAAAAGATAAAAAGTATTGTTATCGCGCTCTATGAGGCCGAGGTTAATATTGTCGCTCATGCATGGGAGGGGACCATTGCCGTTTTATTGGAGAAGGACAGGATTACCATGGTGCTGACCGACAGGGGGCCGGGTATCCCCGATATTGGCCAGGCTATGGTGGAGGGGTATTCCACTGCTTCAAGTGAAGTGCGCGAGATGGGATTCGGTGCAGGGATGGGACTCTCAAATATGAAGAGAAACAGCGATGTATTGGAAATTTCCAGCCAGGTAGGAGAAGGGACCATAGTGAAAATGGTAAACTATTTCTGATGTTCAGTGCCAAAAAATATCATGCGATCCGCGTAAATCCCGAGAAGTGTTTCGGATGTACACACTGCATGCGGGCGTGTCCCACAGAGGCTATACGGGTTACCGGTGGTATAGCGGTAATTGCCGACGAGAAGTGCGTGGATTGCGGAAATTGCATGCGGGCTTGTCCGGCCGATGCCTTTTATATTCTGCAGGATGACCTGTCGCTGATGAAGGATTACAAATACCGGGTGGCTTTGTTCCCCTCGGTGATGATCGGACAGTTTCCCGACAGGATCAGTGACGATCAGATATACGGAGCCCTGATGGAGCTGGGCTTTACCC
>CAYWTT010000243.1:0-6196 GCA_964461245.1 uncultured Prolixibacteraceae bacterium
TTTCCGGAATTCAGTTCATGCAGTTCAATACTTTATTTCAGCTGTTTTCAGCATACCAATCCAAACTGGAAGCTTTAAAAATCACTGACAGTTTGTTGTTTACGCCGGATACCCTCAATTTTCTTTTCACCGGCATCCGGAAAAATGAATATACCATTGCCAGTACATCGCAGATGTTGAAAGCCGGAAAACCGGAGTGGGAATTCCGTTTATTCGATGTAGCCGGAATATCTCATGATATTGTGGAGGAAATCGTACTTCCCGGGACTATCCTGGGTCCCCTGCTGCCCGAAGTGTGTGACGAGACAGGCAGTGATCCCATTCCCTGTATTGCCGTTGCCTCTCACGACACGGCTTCAGCCGTAGCTTCGGTACCTGCGGAAGAAGGCACCTGGATGTTTATCAGTTCGGGTACTTGGTCCCTGATGGGGATTGAAAGCCCTGTGCCCCTGGTTTCCGAAGAAACCCTTGCCCTGAATTACACCAACGAAGGAGGAGTGGACGGAACCACCCGCTTTCTCAAGAATATCATGGGGCTGTGGCTTATCCAGGAGTGCAAACGTAAATGGGATTCCGAAGTCTCCCTTTCCTGGAGCAACATAGTGGAAATGAGTCAGACTGCAGAGCCTTTTGTAAGCCTGGTCGATCCCGATGACAACTCTTTCCTCAATCCGCCCGACATGCCGGAAGCCATCCGCGATTTCTGCCGTAAAACAGGACAGACCGTTCCCGGATCGAAAGCCGCCATCGCCCGCTGTGTGTATGACAGCCTCGCCCTGAAGTACAGGTATACCCTGGAACAGATTGAAAGTGTGATCAAAAAGCCCGTGGAAAGGATTCACATCATAGGGGGAGGCGCCAATAACCGGTTCTTATGCCAGCTGACGGCCGACGCCACGGAGTTACCCGTTATTGCAGGTCCCGTCGAAGCCACTGCCATCGGCAACATGCTGATGCAGGCCCGTGGCCTGGGATATATCGATTCCCTGTGTGAAATGAGGAAAATTGTATCCGACTCCTTTGATGTGATGCAGTACCTCCCTTCACGCATTTCAGGCTTGGATGCCATCTATGCAAGGTTCAAAAAGATCATTTGCTCCTGACAGCAAATCAGAACCACTTTTTCTTTTTGAAAAGGAGAATTCCGAAGGCGGAGAAAAGAAAGGAGATAAACAGGATAAACACAAACGCCCAATTGCTTTCGGAGAGGTGATTGGGCACGTTCATCCCGTACAAGCTGGCAATCAAGGTCGGGATCATGAGAATGATGGAAATTGATGCCAGCTGTTTCATTACCACGTTGAGGTTATTTGAAATCACTGAAGCATAGGCATCCATCATACCCGCCTGGATGTCGGAATAAATTTGGGCCATTTCCTGAGCCTGTTTGTTTTCGATGATCGCATCTTCCAACAGGTCTTCATTTATTTCGCTGAGGGCATATTGCTTCGAATTTTTCAGCTTTCCGAGCACCATTTCATTTGCCTTAATGCTGGTAATAAAATATACCAGGCATTTTTCCATTTTCAGCAACCGGTTGAGCTCTTCATTCCGGATCGATTTTTCCAACTCTTTCTCGATCTGAGCTGTCTGCTGATTGATCTGCTTCAGGTATTTCAGATAAATATTGGCTGAACGGAGAAAGAGCTTCAGCACAAAATTGAGTACATCTGTAACCTGCTGGTATTGTTCCCGGTAAAGGGAAGGCTGTTCTGTCGGCAATACCTCATTGGGTGAACCGCAAATGGTTATGGTTTGCTGGTTGGTCATAAAAATACCCAAAGGGATGGTCTGAAAGGGCAATCCGTTGTTTACATTGGCTATTGGAACCCGCAAAATGACCAGTTGAAACTCATCGTCAAATTCGATTCTGGGTCGTTCATCAGGGTCAAGAATATCATTGAAGATATCTTCAGGTACATTGAATTCGCTGCGTATCAACTCAATTTCATCGGGCGTCGGATTGGTAACATTTATCCAGCTGTTTTTGACAGCTTTCGGAAGTTCAAAATAACCTCCCAGACCTTTAAAGATTTTAATCATGCTGGTGCCTCCATTTTCACGGTTGGAGGCAGACTACCGGCCCCTAACCGTTGGTTATTACTTGTAATTCCTGTCTATGACACGGGCCATCGTCCATATGAATACATTCTTTTTTAATTCGGTTCCAAAAGTAAAAAATTGAATCTATCGTTGACCATAAATTCAACGTTTTTTTTCAGATCAACTCCATATTTAACACTATGGATTCCCGGATGGCCGGGAATAGCTATTCCACATGAAGGACCAATCCTTTGAGGTATTCTCCCTCGGGGTGATAAATGCTGACCGGATGATCGGCCGGCTGGGTCAGCTGGTGGAGAATACTCACCTGCCGCCGGCTGATCGCTGCGGCGCTGAAAACTGCTTCCCTGAATTTCTCACGCGAAACGATCTGGGAACAGGAAAAAGTAAATAACACTCCTTTGGGGGCTATCTGCTGTAAAGCCCTGGCATTGATCCTTTTATAAGCTTTTAACGCCTGGGGCAATGCTTCCTGGTGTTTTGCAAAAGCCGGGGGATCGAGGATAATGAGATCATATCTTCCCGACATTTCCTTCAGGTAATCAAAGGCATCGGCTTCAACAGCCAGGTGTCGGTTGTCACCCGGAAAATTCAGGGATACATTGGCATTGGTCAGTTCTATGGCTTTACCGGATGAATCCACTGAATGAACCTCCCCCGCTCCGCCCCTGAGTGCATATACAGAAAATCCGCCGGTATAGCAGAACATATTCAGCACACTTCGCCCCTTTGAATAATGCTCGACTAGTTTCCGGTTTTCCCGCTGATCGATAAAAAAACCGGTTTTCTGACCAGTCTCCCAATCCACCTGGAAAAGGAGTCCGTGTTCAGCAACGGTGTGCGGTACAGGCGCATTTCCCCACAGATAGCCATCCTTTGGAGATAAGCCGGCCTTAAAAGGAAGCGTTTTCTCACTTTTATCGAACACGGCCAAAAGTTCGCCACCGGCAACCTCAGTGAGGGCAGTCATCAGTTCCTGTCTGATCAGGTACATGCCTACCGAATGCATCTGCATGACAGCCACCCCGTTATAAAAATCCACAATCAGGCCGGGCATGCCGTCGCCTTCGCCATGAATCCACCGGAAGAGACTATGATACCCCGGGTTGCTGAGACCCTCCAGCTTTCTCAACTGCCAGGCATTTCTGATTTTCGCGATCCAGAAGCCGTGATCAGCTTCTGCATCGGTAAATGAAAAGACCCTGACTGCAATGGAACCGATCTGATAATGTCCGATCCCCAGAAACATGCCGTCTGCGGATGCCACCCTTACAGTTTCTCCTTCTTTCAGGTCGGAGGGCATTTTTTTTATGGCGCCTGAAAAGACCCAGGGATGAAAACGCAGGAGAGACTCTTCTTTACCCGGTTTCAGAACAATGGTCTTATAACTGGTCATCAGAATGGGAATTTTGCAGTTGTTCATAAATTTTGAGAGAAGCCCAGGCATCCGTGGCGGCATAGACCAGCTGCTGGTCGGTCAGATGATCCGCTTCCCAGTTCGAAAGCTGCTGGGACTTGGATATTCTGAAACCAAGGAGAATGGCACACAGTTTTTTCAGGCTGAAATCAGTGATCCCGGCGAGCCGGGCGCTCTCCTGCAACTCCACGAAGCCGGCAGGTTTGAAATTTCTGATCTTCTGGAGTCCTTTCAGATCATCCCGTATGGCGACCCCCGATTTGATCACAAGCGGATCGGCCAGCAGATTCCGGATCTCATCAGGGATCCCTACTTTCTGCACACGGATCAGGAACGCCCTCTCGCTGGTGGAGAGCTGCAGCAAAGCCACCTGGTGGTTATCCCCCTTTTTGAATGAGGGTTTTGTTTCCGTATCAAAACCGATGACCGGGAAATCACGCAGATAACCGGCAGCAATCCTGGCCATTCCGGGTGTTTCAACCAATACGATATCTCCTGTAAACTGCCGGAGTGGCAGTTCGATCAGCTCTTCTTTGGTTATGGTGGTTTTATGCATTCCCGTTATTCATTATTTTGATCAAAAAACCGGTCTACCCATCCGGAGGACTGACCATTATCCTTCTCCCTGTTCTCTCCGCTCTTGCTGTCATTCTCCCAGTCTATGCCAGCATAGGCCAATTGGTGCAAAGCCCTGAGCACATTGACCAGCCGTTGGCCCCAAAATTCCCCGAAATGAGAGATACATTCCCCCAAGGCATCGTTCATAACCTCTTCATTCCCCAAGCTGTATGCTGTGATAAAATCCTTCAGATCCTGGTAAATATCAAGCAGGCTTTCAGAAATACTGGCTGTGACGGTTTCACTACTGAATTGTATTTCAGGATCAAACACCTCATAATATGTATCATATTCACCCAGTTTGTCGTTCCATTTTTGAAGAAGCCGATTATAATCCAATTCCGTCACATATTTTTCCAGATCCTCTTCCATTACCGGTTCCACAGCGGGCAGCAGGGAGGCTTTAAAGTAAAGGAGAGGAAGCAATCTGCGCAAATAATCGATCAAAGAAGCGGTTTGGTTTCGTGAAACCGATTCGACCAAACTGCAGAATTCACTTGCCACGGCTACAAATTCCACTACATTTTTTGAGTAGACCATATCCGAATCATTCCCGATTTCCATATGCATAGTTTATGGTCTGCAAAATTAGCAAAATACCCGTTCCCGGAATCACAGGGCATGGGTCTCTGTTCCGGCCCTGGAATCTTATTTGCAAACCGCCACCATGTATTCAGGCGACAATGAAAACACTGTCGGTCGGATCAATGGGACGGAAAGTCTTTTTTCGTACTATTCCATTCGAGGTTAAGGTCTATTCGGGTCAGCACCACTTCATTATCCATGAGCCATCTCAGCACAGCCCTGAAGTTCTCGTTTTCAGTTCCCAGCTTAAAAAGCAACACTTCTTTCCGTTGCGGGGTTTCCAACTCCTTTTTAATTTGTTCTGTCAGCCTGTCAAATTCGAACCTGCTAATTCCCAATTGATTACGGGCAAGACAAACATCACAGATGCCACACCGTTCACTGTTCTTCTCCCCAAAATATTCCAGGAGCATTTGGCTTCTGCAGACCTCCGTGGCAGAAAAATAACGGATAACTGCCTCCATCCGGTCGGTATATTCTTTCTTTCTGAGATCGTAATTCTCTTTGGAAAAGACAACCTTATCAGGAGCTATTCTCTCGCGGGTAAAAAAAATGTAAGGTGTTCTCTTTTTAGGAATGTAATCGATTATTTTGCCGGAATCGAGCTGTTTAAGATAGTGGTAAATTACATCTCCTGTAGTACTGGCCCTGGAGGCCAGGAGCTCTTCATCTATGATGACATAGCCGGAAAAGAGCCCGGTATAAGAACGGAGCAGCAGCTTGATGAAGCCGTCAAAAGCCTCATTAGCCACCTGGAATTTATATAGTTCGTCCCTGTTTACCAGAAAGAATATCCTGGAAGGTGAATCAACTTCTTCGGTATATTCAAAATATCCCTGGCGTTGAATTATTCTGATACTGTGGTAAACCTTTGCCACCTGAAATTTATATTTGTCAGCAAACAGTTCCAGCGGAAAGTCAAAAAGTTGCCCTTTTCCATATCCCACTGCTACCTGAAGAAAATTGCACACTGCCTCATATACTCTTCTGATGTAATCCAGTTCAGGAAAAACAACCGATAACTGTTTTTTTAGTTTCAATTTATCGGCATTATTATACAGCATTACGGCCACCGATTTTTTCCCGTCACGCCCCGCCCTTCCGGCTTCCTGAAAATACGCCTCCAGTGAGTCGGGAGGATCTATATGGATAACGAAACGGACATCGGGTTTATCAATACCCATGCCGAAGGCATTGGTAGCCACGATCACCCTGGTTTTCCCGTTGATCCATTCATCCTGTCTGCGATGACGCAGTTCATTGTTCAGACCGGCATGGTAATAATCGGCTGAAATTCCGTTTTTAACCAGAAGTTCTTTTATCTCCCTGGTTCCGCGCCGGCTTCTAAGATAAATGATCCCGCTGCCGGCAGCTTTTTGCAGTGCCAGAACCAGGTAACCCATCTTGTCTTCTTTATCCCTGACCATATAGGCCAGGTTAGGACGGGCAAACGACATAAAGAGCAGATTTTTCTCAGGAAACAGGAGTTTCTCCTGGATATCTTCAGCCACG
>CAYWTT010000244.1:0-6191 GCA_964461245.1 uncultured Prolixibacteraceae bacterium
TCAATCCCGACATTGAACTGAGTGAGACTTTGGACAGGCTCGATTCAAAATCAGACAGGGATTCAGTGAAAAACATATCCCAGGATCTGGTGGTGCGAAAGAGCATCAACTTCACCAATGTGAAAATCGATCCCCAGTCAGATACACCCAAGGCTCCCAAACTGTGGAGCCCCGGTAATTTTGCGGTAACCTACTCTTATAATGAGACTTTTAAAAGAAACATCAGCACTGAATTTAACATCGACAAGATTCACAGGGGAATGTTGTCTTACAATTTCAACACGCAACCCAAATTGCTTACACCGCTGACCAAGGTTAAATTTCTGCATAAAGGACCCCTGAAGCTGTTGGGAGATTTCAACTTCTATGCCCTGCCGACACAGATCTCTTTCCGTACCGATCTCTACAGGCGTTACAATGAGATTCAGACCAGGAATATCACCAATCCGCTGCTGATCCTTCCGTCCACCTTTGAAAAGGATTTTCTGTGGAACCGCAACTTTGACCTTCGATGGGATCTGACCCGGAATCTGAAGTTTGATTTTTCATCCAGAAGCACCTCGCGCATTGATGAACCTGAAGGACGCATCAACCGGCACGACAGCGATTATGAATGGAAGCGCGATTCCATTGTTTCCAACCTTATTGAACTTGGACGTCCGGTTTTGTACAACCATAATGTGAATGTCTCATATACCCTGCCGCTGAGTTCAATTAAGGCTTTGAATTTCATCAACCTGATGGGTACCTATGAAGGATCTTACAACTGGGAAGCCGGAGCCATAACTGCCGATACGATCAAATTGGGAAATGTCATTGAGAATTCCCAGAATACCCAGCTTACCGGGAATATCAACATGACGCAGATTTACAACATGATCCCCTACCTGAGACAGCTGGAAACCAAATTTCAGAATACCAACCGAAGCCGGTATGGCGGAAGGATGCAACAGGGACAGTATGGTAACTCAGGCAGGAGAACCCAACAGCAGGATACGCGTGAGCAGGTCCGACCTGTCGCCAAACCTGAATACACGCAGCAAAATGTGGCCATGAGCCCCGGAACACCGGTTAAAATCAACCATAAACTGAGCGTCAGTGAAGTGACGGTCAAGGTTACCGATTCAAACGGAAAAACCGTGGCCGGCAAGACTAAAACGATAGATCGCAATAATATTGAATTTACTCCGTCCGACAGCGCGGCTTCTGCCAAGGTACTGGTTATCGGGAAGCCTGAAAAAAACATTCTGAAAGAGATTTTCGATGTAACCCTGCGTATGGCCACCGGGATCCGTAATCTTTCACTCAGCTATTCCTATTCAGGGGGTTCCGTATTGCCGGGCTACCTTCCTGAACCGTCAATGCTGGGAGGAGGACGTTTTACTCCCGACGGCGATATGTTTGGCAGAGCTATCCCTTCCTCCTTTTCACCCGGTCTCCCCTTCCTTCTTGGCTGGCAGGACCGTAAATTTGCCCAGAGTGCCGGGGAACACGGATGGCTAACCACCGATCCTCTTCTCAATTCACCGTTCCAGTTCAACCTCAACCGGCGGCTTTCCCTCCGGGCTGATATTGAACCACTTCCCGACCTGCGGATCGATGTAAACGCCGACCGCTCCATATCGAAGAACCTGAGCGAATATTACCGGTACGATGAATCCGCTGGAAGTTTCAACGCCCAGAGCATGAGTGAAAAGGGAAATTTCAGCATGACGGTCCTGACTTGGAACACCGCCTTTTTTGCTATCGGGAAAGAAGAGGTGAGCCAATCGAAAGCTTTTCAAAATCTGAAAGATTACCGGATGATCATATCCAAACGGTTGGCGGCCCAAAGGCCCGCCAATTTCGGATATGATCCGAAGGGGATTGACGGATCGACCGGTTACCCCGACGGGTATGGCCCCACTTCAGTGGAAGTATTGGTCCCCGCCTTCCTGGCTGCTTACCAGGGAGTCGATCCGTACAAAGTCTCCCTGGGCATGTTCCCTTCCATCAAATACATCCGGCCTAACTGGCGGATCCAGTATGAAGGAATGATTTCCAAAATACCCAAGCTGAACAGGATCATGAAAACTATGAGTTTTACCCACTCCTACCGTTCAAGTTACACCGTGGGCTCTTTCCTCACCAACCTGAATTATCTCGAACAGGAAGATGGATTAAGTTATATCCGCGATATCCAGAATAACTTCCTTCCGGCTTATGAATTCAATTCGGTCAGTATAAACGAAACTTTCAGCCCACTGCTGAATATGGACATCACCTGGATGAACGATCTGACCACGCGAACTGAAATCAAGCGTTCCCGCAACCTGGCCCTTTCGTTTGCAAACAACCAGCTGACGGAAGTCCTTAGCAATGAATATGTGTTTGGGTTGGGTTACCGGTTCAACCGGATGGATCTCATCATCAAAACGAAAAACGCTCAGAAGTCCTACTCCAATGACCTTACTCTGCGGGCTGACCTGTCATTCCGTAAAAATAAGACCGTTTTGCGAAGGCTTGTGGAAAATACCGACCAGCTGACAGCCGGATCGAATGCCGTCACGATCAAAACGACGGCCGACTACATGCTGAGCGACCGGTTCCAGCTCCGGGTCTATTATGACAAGGTCATCAACCAGCCTTTCGTGGGTTCGTTCGATACGTCCAACACCAATTTCGGGGTGAGCTTCCGCTTCACCCTGGCCCAATAAACCGGTTTGCACACTCCCGGCAAACCTGGTTGTTGCCACATAAGAAGCTGAACATTCCTTGTTTTGTTGCGTATACCTGTTATGTCAAAATAGGTGCGATATGAAACTGCTCCGTTTTTTTATGCTGATGCTGGCGATCATCCTGATATCCTGTTCGGTAAATAAAAAACTGTCGAAAGTGGATATCCAAAAGGAGGCTGAAGTGTCAGACAGTGTGGAATATGAGCTGATCATTTTTGATCCCGGATTTGAATCGTGGTTCATTTCACATTGCAAACCCTCCTGGTACCACAGCCAGGAGTATTATGAACTCTGGAACAGACAGTATGTGAGCGCATGGAACGAAAAGGTCATAAGTCCCCGCTTCAGCCGATTCTTTGAATCCACCATCGAATATGATCCTTTTACCGATTACGGACTTGAATTAAACCACAAGTTATTCTATTATTTCATGTATGTTGAGCGCGCATTGAAAATTAACATACTTCCGCCGGGAGCAGGACCTCAGACCATATTCTGACTTTCAGGCCTTCCTGAGAACCGTCAGCAGAGTGTCATCCAGGCACTCGGAGGCAGCTTTTGTTCCCTTTATGCCCGGAGCTTTTATTCCACCGCAGAATAAGAGTGAACCTGTATAAATATGGGCTTCATCCCATAATCCTTGTGAAATGAAATGGCTAAGGGTTTCGGTACCCCCTTCCACCACCAGAGAGAGTACTTTCCGTTCGTACAGCCGTTCGGCGATCTGAAGGGGCACGTTTTTTGCAAAATCCAGTTTTTCAAAGGATACATTCCCCGACTGCAACTGCTTCACTTCATTGAAAACAACCGTATCGGCCTGGCTGTTGAAAAGTTTCAGGGATCCGGGCAGACTGCATTTCCGATCAATTACCAGTCTCAGGGGATTTGTCCCGCTCCATTCACGTACAGTAAGTGCAGGGTCATCCAACCATGCAGTTCGGGTACCCACCAGAACTGCACCCTCGCAGGCCCGTTGCCGGTGTACCATCCGGTTTGCCAGCTCTCCCGTCACAGGATTGGAGTGGCCCACTCCCGATGAATGTTGTTCATCATCCATAAATCCATCCAGCGTTTGTGCCCATTTCAGAATAATATAGGGCCTTTTTTTTTCATGAAAGGTCAGGAAACGACGGTTCAACTCCCGACATTCTTTTTCAAGTATCCCCACTTCAACCCGGATTCCGGCCTTTGTCATTTTTTTGATCCCTTTTCCTGCCACAGCAGGGAACGGATCCTGGAGACCTACCACTACACGAGGAACTCCCTTCTCAATGATCAGGTCGCTGCAGGGAGGCGTTTTACCAAAATGTGTGCAGGGTTCAAGTGATACATATAAGGTGCTGTCCCGAAGCAATTCCTGGTTTTTTACCGCCCCGATGGCATGGACCTCCGCATGGGGACCTCCGCATTCCCGGTGAAAACCCTCCCCGATGATTCTGCCTCCGCTGACAATGACGCATCCTACCATCGGATTAGGAGCTACCGAACCGGCCCCTAATGAAGCCAACCAAAGGCATCTCTCCATGTATTTTTCATGATCCGTCATTTGAAATGAAAAAGTAACTTTGTCAAAAATAGCACAATGCGGGCGACTATTCAATATATCAGGAAAGAATTACAGAATTACCACACCCCTTCCGAAATAAACGGGCTTATCCGATTGATTTTCTTCGACCTGCGCGGTTATTCCTCCACCGATCTGATACTGAAACAGGAGGAAAAGCTCACCCCTTCGGAAACGGAAAGAGTCAGCCGGGTTGTGTCAAGATTAAAGACCGATGAACCAGTTCAATATATTCTGGGCTATACCGAATTTTACGGCCTTACCCTGAATGTCAATCCGTCAGTCCTGATTCCGAGACCCGAGACAGAAGAACTGGTCGACTGGATTGTAACAGATCACCAATCCCCGCCCGGAAAAATTCTTGACATCGGTACCGGAAGCGGATGTATCGCCCTGGCGCTGAAAAAGTCTTTTGGTACCGCAGAGGTTATTGCCTGCGACATTTCCAGCGGAGCGCTTCAAATTGCCCGGCACAATGCTTCCATCAACCACCTGGATATCCGTTTTTTAAAAGCCGATATCTTGCTTTGGGAGAGCTTCGCGGATTGGGAACCGACCAGCCTGATGGTCAGCAATCCTCCTTATGTGACCAGGAAGGAGATGAATCTGATGAAAAAAAACGTACTGGAATTCGAACCTCATCAGGCACTCTTTGTTCCGGATGAAGATCCTCTTTTGTTTTACCGCCGGATTGCCGGGTTTGCAACAAAATGGCTTTTGCCCCAAGGAAAACTCTTCCTCGAAATAAATGAACACTTCGGCCGTGAAGTGGTGGAACTGCTTGGCTCCTCCGGATTCAGGGACATTGAGATCAGAAAAGACATGCAGGGCAAAGACCGCATGGTGAAAGCCTGTCAGCAGGGATTATGAACAAACCGGTCCTTTTATATATCAGGCTTGAGTTTTAACATGGGAAACTGTGCATATCTGACCGCTCTGTTTGGATAAATTCAGCCCATTTTCATTAACTTGCGAGCCGATTGACACAAATACTGATTGAAGCCTTGAAAACTAAAATCAAAAATATTCTGCTTATACTCAATATTTTGGCATCTTTAGCCATTATAGGCTCCTGTTTTTCCCAATTCATTCCCCCTGATAAATGGTGGACACCTTCACTCCTGGGACTGGGGTATCCCTATCTTTTAATAATTAACCTGTGTTTCATCGTTTTATGGCTGATCTTAAAACCGGCTTACATCACCCTGTCTTTTGTCTCGATTCTGTTTGGCTTTGGGATGCTGGTGCGTTTCATTCAGATCGGGGGAAAGGAACATAAAGATTCCGACATCCGGCTTGTTTCCTATAATGTGAAAAATTTCACCGGATTGGGTAACAATTCTGCCAAAGCACTGGCTGAAGTGATAAAAGGATTCTTAAAGCAGGAAGAACCGGACATCATCTGCCTGCAGGAAGTCAGGCTGCACTCAAACAAAGTGTTCAACCTGGAGGAAACCAGGCGGGAGTTTTCTAAAATCAAACATTACCAATATGCCAGCGTGGGGTCTTCACTTGGTTCGGTAACCATGACCCGTTTCCCGATTGTCAAGATGGAAGAGATACGTTTTGAAAATTCGGGAAACATCGCCATCTGCACCGACATAGTATGTAACAAACAAACTATAAGGGTTTTCAACGTACATCTGCAATCATACAAAATCGATCCCGACCGTTATGGGATCATTGAATCACGAATGATCTCCGAGAAGAAAGATCTCAGGGAATTGAAGGATCTATTTGATAAATATAAAAAAGCCATGGAGATGAGGGCTATGCAGGCCCGGATGATCAGGGAGAAAATAGATGAATCGCCTTATCCCGTTATTGTCTGTGGCGATTTCAATGATACGCCTGCCTCCTATGCTTACCGGAAAGCAAAAGGGAAACTGCGCGATGCCTTTGTAAAATCG
>CAYWTT010000245.1:0-6118 GCA_964461245.1 uncultured Prolixibacteraceae bacterium
GCTTGGGTCCGTTCTCGGATACCTGCTGGCCGGAGTGATCATTGGCCCTTATGTGCTGGGGTGGACGGGTGACAGCGAGAAAGTGATGCACATTGCCGAATTCGGAGTGGTTCTTATGCTTTTCCTGATCGGACTGGAAATGCAGCCTTCCCTGTTGTGGAAAACCCGTCATACAATTTTCGGAATGGGTGGAGTACAGGTGCTTCTTACAACCCTTGTCATCGGGGCAGTCGCATTATGGATGAAATACCCTGTTCATCAAGCCTTAGCCATTGGGATGATCCTGTCTCTCTCGTCTACTGCCATTGTTTTACAGACTCTTTCGGAACAGGGACTGCTGAAAAACAGCGGAGGACGTTCCGCATTTTCTGTCCTGTTGTTCCAGGATATAGCCGTCATTCCGATCATGGCCCTTCTTCCTCTGCTGGCCGTTTTGGGAGGGGTGTATACCCCGGATGAGACAGCAGCCTCCGGATCTGCCGGATTTGCCTCCCTCCCGGGCATTGTCCAGCTTCTGCTGATCGTAAGCGTGGGATTGGCGGTGATCTTTGCCGGCAGATTTGTTGCCCGCCACATCTTCAGGGTGGCAGCAGAATCAGGCATGCGGGAGATTTTTACCGCATCCGCCCTGCTGATGGTGATCGGCAGCGCTTACGGAACGTCCCGGATCGGCCTCTCCCCCGCCCTCGGGACTTTCATTGCCGGAGTGGTGTTTGCTGAAAACGAATATCGCCATGAACTGGAGATTACCATTGAACCTTTTAAAGGTCTGTTGCTCGGACTGTTCTTTATTTCCGTTGGAGCTAGCATCGATTTTCACCTGCTCTTTCAACATCCGCTGACCATTGCCGGACTCGTACTCTTGCTTATCGTATTGAAATTCATTGCACTGTGGACGACTGCCAAACTATTTGGACTGAAACATGGACGACAGGTGCTATTTGCACTGGCCCTGGCCCAGGCAGGAGAATTCGGTTTTGTGCTGATCTCCTATTCCGACAAGTTAAGGATCTTTGATCCGGAAACCTCATCCATGCTGATCATCGTCATCATTCTCAGCATGGCTTTAACCCCTCTTCTGCTAATCATTAACGAAAAACTGGTGCGCCCGTATTATGTCAGGAAAAGGAACAAACAGGTCCCTGATGAGGTCACTTCCACGGGGAATATCATCATTGCCGGATTCGGGCGGTTTGGGCTTGTTGTGGGCCGGTTGCTGATGGCCAATGGATTTAAGGTCACCATTCTCGACAGCAATCCGGCGAATGTGGAGATCCTACGGAAATTCGGGTTCAAGCTGTTTTACGGAGATGTGACCCGGCCGGAATTGTTGGAAGCTGCAGGAGTGAAAGATGCCCGGCTGTTGGTTCTGACTATGGCGGAATATGATGAAGCGCTGAAGATTGCCAGCTACCTGAAGAAATATTACCCAGACCTGAAGATCGCCGCCCGTGCGAGAGACATCATTCACGAATTTGAATTTTACAAACTGGGCGTGAAAATGGTTCAGCGTGAAACCTTCAATTCAGCTGTGGAGCTGGGAAGCAGGTCGCTCCACTACCTGGGATTTACCCGTTATCAGGCATACCGGGCTGCATTGACATTCAAGCACCACGAAAATGATATCATGCACGAGTTGTATGAACACTGGCTGGAAAGTGAAACCCGCTTTATTGAGGAGACCCGGCGTTTCTCGGAAGAACTGACCGAAATCCTGCGTACCGAACACGACTTTTCCATTCATGATGCCGATTATGCCTGGGACAACTCCTCTGTCCGGAAAGAAAAAGAGGAGGAAGAGGAGGGATAACCAGGAAATGTCAATCCCATTAAAAAAGCTGTTTAAGCAATGAAAGAGACCTTTAAAGGTAATGCGGACTTTCAGACCCTCAGACAGAAACAATAGCAGGCAATACCTGCCAGGAAAGCTGTAGCTCTGTCCCTAATGAAAAAAGAGATACCCCACAAGAATGGCAGCCACCATACCGGAAAAATCGGCAATCAGTCCGCACCAAACTGCATACCGGGTATTTTTGATGCCTACCGATCCGAAATAAACCGCCAGGATGTAAAAGGTGGTATCAGCAGATCCCTGGAAAATACAGGAAAGCCGGCCGATGAACGAATCAGCGCCGTATGTGGTCATGGCATCTACCATCATTCCGCGGGCCCCGCTGCCGCTTAAAGGTTTCATCAGGGCTGTCGGCATAGCCGGAATAAAATCGGTGTTCAGTCCGGCCTGCTGGATCAGCCAGGAAAATCCGGAGATAAACCAATCCATTGCTCCCGAAGTACGGAATACGCCAATGGCAACCAGGATGGCAATGAGATATGGGATGATCTTGACAGCCGTCCAGAATCCATCCTTGGCTCCTTCAATAAAAGCTTCATAGACATTTACCTTCCTGATCAGGCCCATGACAATGAATCCGGTAATTACGGAGAAAAGAATGACATTGCTGGTAACCGAACTGATCCGGGTGATCTGCTCCTGTTCCAGTGTGGAAAAATACCAGATGACGCCTGCAATGAGGGCGGTCAGCGTACCAAGATAGGCCAGGACCGTTTTGTTCAGAAGATTGATTTTCTGATATATCGAAACGGAAATAAGACCGGCTATGGTAGAACAATAGGTGGCAATCAGGATGGGGATAAAAATATCAGCAGGATTGACAGCCCCCAGCTGTGCCCGGTAGACCATGATACTTACCGGGATGATCGTCAGTCCGGATGCATTCAGCACCAAAAACATGATCTGGGCATCACTGGCCCTGTTTTGATCCGGATTGGACTCCTGCATCTCCTTCATGGCCTGCAGTCCTACCGGAGTGGCGGCATTGTCAAGGTTCAGCATGTTGGCTGCGATGTTCATTATGACCGGCCCATAGGCGGGATGATCCCTCCCCAGCGAGGGAAACAGTTTATTGAAAAAAGGACCAATTGCCCTGGAGAACAGCTGAACCACCCCCCCTTTTTCCCCCACCTTCATAATTCCCATCCATAAGGTCAGTACTCCCGTAAGTCCCAGGGATATTTCAAAACCAGACCTGGCCATGTCAAATGTGGATCCCATCATCTGGGCGAAAACCTCCGTATCTCCGAGAAAAATGAGTTTGGCAAGTCCGATAAGAAAAGCAGCAATAAAGAAAAAGGCAAAGACGTAATTCAAAGCCATGGTCGCAGGTTTTGTAAAACAAATGTGCAGAAATTCCCTCAGTATACAAAAAAGTAAAAAAAATTGTTCCCTGCAACATACCCATCATTTCTGTTCCAGGTATGCAACCGCAGCCCGGGGACCGGTAACAATGGCTTTGAACCCCCAAACAGCTGAAACAATAAAGTCCTTATAAAGATACTCTCCGGCTTATTTTTTTACGGGTATGGGTTGTACCACTCCGGTGTAACTAATGGATTGGCGATTCTGGCAACTCACATCCAGCATGGCATATCCCAGGGATGAAAAAGTGAGGTTCAGATGATAGAGGTCTTTGGGAGCCTTTACATCGATCCTTACCCTGTATCCTTTTCGGGTAACCTTCCACTCGGAGACCTTTTCAGTTTCAGAAAATTTAATTCCACCCTCCCTCTCACCATACTCGGCTGTGTATGCGACGCCGTAAAAAGGAAGATAGGAGGTGATCATACCGTTATCGATATCCAGCGAATAATCAGAGGTAAGGTGGATAATACCTCCTCCCATCGGTTGGGCAGACTGTGCCAGAAACTGGAGGCTCCGGCTTTCAAATAGTTTTTGCACCTCTTCTGATTTTGCTTTTTCACGGGCTTTTCTTTTTTCTCTTCCATTATCATGTCCAGATGCAACTCCGGAAACGATGCAGCACACAGTTAGAATCACCAAAAGCTTTTTCATGGCGTATATTTTTAAAATCTTGTTGTTGTTTACATTGAACATGTACATCAAAAATTGTTCCTGAAATCTTTCATAAGCTTAGCATTCAATTCTATTTTACAGACAACCGGTAAACCCGCGACCCGAAAGAATCTTTTTTTCATTGCCCGCAAAAATTCTGATGAAAGTTGTAATTTGCACCACTTTTTTTTAACCAACTGACATAATTATCAATGCTGGTAACAATGAAAAGAATTTTTAAAGTCGTATTAATAATTACATTGATCACTATGATTAGTTCATGTAAAGAAGCAGAGCAGTTCAAAGTAAACCAGATTTATAGTGGGTTTAAACTGACAGAGAAGCGTTTTGTAAAAGAAGTCAATGCTGAATGCCTCTATTTCGTTCACGAGAAGAGTGGAGCAAGGTTGCTGAAAATCGCGGCCGACGATCCCAACAAAATGTTCAATATTGCATTCAAGACCATCCCGGAGAATGATTTCGGGACTCCTCATATTCTGGAACATTCGGTGCTTAACGGTTCCAAAAGCTTTCCGGTGAAAAGTCCTTTCGATGTGCTGATGAAAGGTTCGCTGAACACCTTTCTGAATGCTATGACCTCATCCGACTTTACAACTTACCCGGTAGCCAGCATGAACGCCACCGATTATTTTAACCTGATGCATGTGTACCTCGATGCCGTGTTTAATCCGCTGATGCTGACAGATCCCCGGATTATGCAACAGGAAGGTTGGCATTTCGAAATGACTGACAGAAATGCCGCGCTGGTTTATAAGGGGGTGGTATACAACGAGATGAAAGGGGCATACTCTGATCCAATGACCGAACTGTATTATCAGACAGGGAAGAATCTTTTTCCCGATAATACATACGGGAAGGAATCAGGAGGTCATCCCAATGAAATTCCCAATCTGACACAGGAATATTTTGCCGCTTTCCATCATAAGTTCTACCATCCGTCAAACAGCTATATCACATTGTACGGAGACGCAGATCTTAACAAGGAGCTTCAGTTTATTAACGACAATTACCTCGTTAACTACGACCGATCGGAGAACCGGGTAGACATCCCGTTACAGAAGCCTTTTCCGGAAATGAAGGTAGCAGAAGCCTCTTATGCAGTTCCTGAAGGCAGTCCGGTTAAAGACAACACCTATCTCAGCCTGAGTTTTGTCACCAATGAGAATGTAGACAGGACCAATACATTGGCCCTGAAAATTATTGCCAATGCATTGGTGAACCATGAGTCGGGGCCGGTAAGATTAGCTTTGGAAGAGGCCGGTATCGGCCATGAGGTAAACTGCTGGTTTTCTGAATCCCTGCAAAATGTATTTACGATAACTGTTCAAAATGCCAATCCAGAAGACAGGGACAGATTCAGGGAAGTGGTTTTTGCCACCATGAAGAAAGTAGCAAAGGATGGATTCGATTCCACCGCAATCGAAGGGATATTGAACCGGACGGAGTTTTACCTGAAAGAAGGTGACACCCCCCAGAAAGGATTGATGTATATCTTCCGGAATCAACAACCCTGGATTTATTCGAATAATCCCTTCCTGGGACTTGAGTACGACAATTCCCTGGCTGAAATAAAAAAACAGGTGGATTCGGGACTGTTGGAATCACTGGTTGAAAAATGCCTGATCAATAATCCGCATGCACTGCTGCTTACGCTGAAACCCGAATCCGGACTGCAGGGGAAAAAAGATGCCGAAGTGGAGAAAAAGCTTGCTGAATATAAAGCTACTCTTTCAGATGCACAAAAAGACTCAATTATCAATCTGACCAAATCCCTGATTGAATTTCAGCAAAAAGAGGATACTCCGGAGGCCATTTCCACCATCCCCATGCTGAAGTTGGCTGATATTCCAACAAAATCGGAGTTTTATTCAATCCAGAAAAAAGAAGCAGCAGACATACCGGTCATGTTTTGTGACCAGTTTACCAACGGGATTCTTTATTCCACCCTATATTTCGATTTAAGAACGCTGCCCGTGGAGAAGATAAAATGGGCAGCCCTTCTGTCATCCATGCTTGGAAAGCTAAGCACCAAAAACTATACTTTCGGTCAACTCGACAACGAACTGAACATACAGACCGGGGGCTTCAATGCTGAACTCAATAATTTCCTTGAGAATCGGAACGACGGGGAAATGGTACCCAAACTTGCCGTCTCTGCCAAGGCTACATCTGAAAAGGCAGGAAAAATGATCAGCCTGATGTCTGAAATAATCCTGAATTCGAACT
>CAYWTT010000246.1:0-6109 GCA_964461245.1 uncultured Prolixibacteraceae bacterium
GGCTCCAACCTGAACAGCACGGAGAATAAAGACTTTGACAATTTTAAGGATATTATGGCCAGGATTACTTACAACTTCAGGGTCGGAAATTTCGGAGGTCTAGATCTGGGAGCACATGCTTATTTCGGATCCACCAAATCGATCGCACTGAAGAATCTGGCAAGTGATTATAGTACGCTTTCCGACATTAAGTATGGAGATCCGTTGAAGAGAAACTGGCTGGGCGCTGAATTCCAGTTATTTGCTGACTTTCTGGGTGGAACTTCCCTAAAGGGGGAATATATATCCGGCCAAAACTCGACCACAGGCTATTCGCCGGTACCTGCTTCAGGAACAACAGCGGCAAAAGCAGGGTATCCGAACATGATAAACAGTTTTTCAGGATATTACCTCTATTTTATTAAAAACCTGGGCAGGAAAAATCAATTTGCATTCCGCTACGATTATTATGATCCCAATACCGATCTGAAAGGCAAAGAGGTGGGAGTTATCAATTTTATTAGCACGGATACTCAGGTAGCCAGTGTAAAAAGTGGAAAGAGCGATCTGGCTACCTCTACATTCGGATTTGCATTACATCACTATTTTGACAACAACATCAGGTTAACGCTTGATTATGATATGGTGCAGAATGAAAAAGTCGGGTCAGAAGGTTTACTCACCGAAGATTATACCAAAGCCGACGGTACCAAAGTGCTAAAAGGGATCGATTGGGGAAAAACAGTCAACCAGAATGTGCTTACCCTGAGAATCCAAGCTAAATTTTAATTCAAAAACAGTTCAATTCATTCAAAATGAAAACATTACAAATCAAAACGCTGGCAATTATTGCCCTCATGCTGAGTTTTTCTTTTCTTGCGTTTATGCCGGCTGAACGTATTACGGTCAAAGGCTCTGACACCATGGTTATTCTGGCTCAAAAGTGGGCAGAAGTCTATATGAAAGAACATCCGGAGGTCTCTATACAGGTCACCGGTGGCGGTTCAGGGGTTGGAATTTCAGCATTGATCAACGGATCAACCGACATTGCCAATGCAAGCCGTAAAATGAAAAGATCGGAAATTGACAAACTGAAAGCCCGTTACAACACATTGGGTGTTGAAGTGGCTTGTGCTCGTGATGGAATCACCATATACCTGAATCCTGCAAATAAAATTCAGGAGCTCACCCTGCAACAACTGAGCGATATTTATAAAGGCACCATCAAGAATTGGAAAGAAGTGGGTGGCAATGATCAGCCGATAAAATTGTATGGACGTGAAAACAGTTCAGGAACCTATGTTTTCTTCCAGGAAAATGTTGTGAAGGGTGATTATGCTGCCAATTGCCAGACATTGCCCGGAACTGCTGCCGTAGTGAACGCTGTGTTAAGAGATCCCAACGGGATCGGATATGGAGGTGCCGCTTATGCCGAAGGTATTGCAATCTGCAAAGTAAAAAAAGATGCTTCAAGTCCTGGATTTCTGCCTAGTGCTGAAACCATTAAAAAAGGCGAATATCCGATCACCCGTTTCCTTTATATGTATCTGAAGAGCAAACCAACCGGTCAATTGAAGCGTTATATTGACTGGATATTGAGCCCTGAAGGCCAGAAACATGTGGTGGACATGGGCTATTTCCCCCTCAAATAACTTCATCCCTCCAATCAATTATAAAGGTAGAACCGGGCGGAATTCCTTAATGGATCCGCCCTATTCCCATATTCAGGATAAAGAAAATTCCATTTAACATGAATGTGCTAGCAAAAAGGTTTATTAAGGTAGAAAGTCCAGATAGATTACCCAAAGTTGCTCTTCCTATTGAAATAACGCACAGGAAAATCAGGTTGGGTGACTATCTTGCGGGAATGGTGATCAGGGGGGTTGCATTTTTTTCAATAGCCATCATCATACTGATTTTCATTTTTGTGTTCAGAGAGTCATTTCCGGTATTCAACCCCGGTTCAGATAGTAACCGGAATGAAGTGGTTCAGGAACAGCAGGAAACATATGGCGAGATAACCAGTTTGGACGAAAATGCGGAACCAGGCGTATATGCAAGAGATCCCAGGAATCATGAATATAAGGAAGGTATAAAGGCTTCGCCACTCCATGATTCGAGTGCACCCGCCCATGAAGACAATTTCTATAAAGTGAGTTCAGATGGCCACGGCGATGATAACCGGGCTGCCCTTCAAACGATGATGACAAAAGACTGGATCCCTGTTTCTGATAAACCGAGGTATGGGATACTACCTTTGATGGCAGGAACCCTAAAAGTCACTGTTATTTCCATTCTGTTTGCTGCTCCTCTTGCCATTCTGGCTGCATTATATTCTTCCAGCTTTGCAGGCAGGAGGATGAAGGAGATCATTAAACCGGTAATAGAATTACTGGCCGGCTTTCCTTCAGTGGTTATAGGTTTTTTTGCACTGATGGTCCTTGCCACTTTCCTGCAGAATGTTTTTCACTATGAAACCAGGCTGAATGCTTTTGTGGGAGGAATTGCCATGGGAATTGCCGCTATTCCCATCATCTTCACGATTACTGAAGATGCCCTGACCGCAGTGCCGAAAAGCTATTACCAGGCAAGCCTGGCATTGGGATCTTCCAGATGGCAAACTGCCATTCTGGTCATTTTGCCTGCAGCGACACCAGGCATTTTTGCTGCCATCCTGCTGGGAATTGGCCGGGTTTTTGGTGAAACCATGATTGCATTAATGGCTACCGGCAATGCAGCTTTAATTGGTTTAAATCCTTTTGAATCGGTAAGGACTTTGGCCGCAACCATTGGCGCCGAAATGGCAGAAGTGGTATTCGGAGATACCCATTACAATGTTCTTTTTCTCATTGGTTCGCTGCTTTTTGTTTTTACATTCATGTTAAATGCAGTGGCTGAGTTTTATGTAAAAGGGAAGCTAATGAAAAGGATTCAGGGAAAATGAACCGAAAAAAATCAGATAAAATAAAAGGTTTGCTTATTAATGGCATAACCCTGTTTTCCGCTTTAACCATTATCACCATTACAATAATTATGTTTATCGTAATCTTCGTCGGCGGAAAAAAACAGATTACCTGGGAATTCCTGACCAGTTTTCCTGAAGAAGGAATGACACAAGGAGGGATCTTTCCCGCTATCTATGGCACCGCACTGCTGGTGATCATCATGACTGTGGCCGCAGTCCCGTTCGGGACGGTTACCGCGGTATACCTCACCGAATATGCAAGGGAAAATTCATTTGTGGCAAAAACTATCCGGTTTGCAGTCCGCACATTGGCAGTTATTCCATCCATCATTTACGGACTTTTCGGGTTGGGCTTCTTTATCAAATTCGTGGGCGTTCAGGTTGACCATGTTTTCCTGGGAGGGCAGTTGAAATGGGGTCAGCCCAATGTCCTGTGGGCCAGTCTGACCATGTCGCTACTGACCCTGCCGGTAGTTATCGTATCCGTGGAGGAAGCATTAAAAACGGTTCCGAAAGAGCTGAGGTCAGCCAGTTTGGCCCTTGGTGCAACAAAGTGGCAGACCATCCGAAAAGTAGTCATACCCGGATCCTTGTCAGGAATCCTGACCGGAACCATCCTCGCAGTGAGCCGGGGTGCAGGAGAAGTAGCCCCGATTCTCTTTACCGGGGCTGCCTATTATGTGGCTACACTCCCGGGGGCCCTGAGCGACCAGTTTATGGTGCTTGGTTATCATATTTATGTCATGTCCACTCAGTCGGCTAATGTAGACCAAACCCTGCCCCTTCAGTTCGGAACTACCCTGGTTCTCCTTATGCTTACTTTTATTTTAAATCTCTTCGCTATTGTAATCAGATATCAAGTCAGAAAAAAGGAATCAGAATAAAAGATGATTACCCACAAGATACAAACCGAAAATATGTTCCTCTATTACGGATCTAAAATGGCTTTATCGAATATTTCCGTTAATATCCCCAGCAACAAGGTAACCGCACTGATAGGACCTTCAGGATGCGGTAAATCAACCTTTCTGAGAAGTATAAACAGAATGAATGACCTGATAGACAATGTGAAAATAGAAGGGAAAGTCATGATTGATCAGATCGAAATCTATCAAAAAAACATTGATGTAGTTAATTTGCGAAAAAAGGTAGGTATGGTCTTTCAAAAATCCAATCCCTTTGCCAAATCAATTTATGATAATGTGGCTTATGGTCCGCGAATTAACGGAATCAGAAATAAAAGGCAACTTGAAGAAATCGTAGAAACTGCTTTGAAGAACGCAGCAATCTGGGATGAAGTGAAAGATCGTTTGGGCGATTCTGCATTAGGCTTATCGGGAGGGCAGCAGCAACGCTTATGTATTGCCCGGACCCTGGCGGTAAATCCTGAAATTGTGCTGATGGATGAACCGGCTTCAGCCCTGGATCCGCTATCTACTTCAAAAATTGAAGATCTGATTGTCAAACTCAAAGAAAACTATACCATCATCATTGTTACCCACAATATGCAACAGGCAGCCCGTATCAGTGACTATACTGCTTTCTTCTACCTTGGTGAACTGATTGAATTTGACAAAACCAAAACCATCTTCACCAATCCCGGGAAAAAGCAGACTGAAGACTATATTACCGGCAGGTTTGGATAAGGAATAACAGAATGTATCCACACCCTGTTCAGTAATATCCTCCTTAATTTTCAAAAATAAACTCTTGAAAAATGGAATACAAAAGAATATTTGATATTGAACTGGAAAAACTGAAGTTATTGCTGTCGCATTTAATTTACCCGAGAATCTGAACCACATGGAGAGAATTGCCGGTTATATCACCAATATATCTGAATCAATCACTTTTGCGGTGGTAGGTGAAATTTTCAAACACAGGAAATACCATTAATTCAGCGTAATTTCCCTGCATGCCGGGATTTGTTTTGACAGATTATTTATCTGCTGTTTTACACAAAAGCATTTTACAGATGGGATAATACCTTAACCTTACCGTATTTGACCGGCAACAATGCCGGAACAGCTTTGCCGAAACAATGATGTTTCAACTGCATATCATTATGGAGAATAGAAGAGAGACCAACTTTGTTGTAATATCGGATGTTCACTTGGGAACAGCAGGTTATCAAACCAGTGAACTTCGGATGTATCTACGAAGTATCCCTCCCCGAATCCAATTTTAAACGGAGATTTTATTGATGTCTGGTCAATATGAGCAGCGATGCAGTGCAGCGGTGCCCAGTCAAATGGGCATTCCCGTTATACGGGACAACTGATTTCAGATGCTTTGTTTCCAAAAGTAACTGAATTGTAATGTTTTTGTAACGGAAATGTGACAAATATTGAATTAATTCATTAGTGTAAAACAATGGGAATGAAACTTGCAAGACATAAAATGATAAATACAACATGCTAAATGAAAAAAGTATTATCAATCTTTGATTTGATTCAGAAGGAAGATAATTCAGAATTTAACTTTAAACCATTTTGGATCACAGTAGCGTTTATTTTTATGGTCGGATTAATTGTATTCTTGTTATTCTAACATCAGAAACCAACGGGGAGCGCCTCTCACTCCATCCGCCAACTGGCTGACATCCCCTCTTTCTGTTCCTGGTCCATGGATAGGCATAATCCGGATCAAGCTATCCATCAGGATGGATCACCCTCTGGGAAAATACATCTGCCAAAGTTGCCTTCCAAAGTTTATTTATATTTTTATGCTTTTTCAATACCTTTTGCAGGGCGTAGTCTTGCCGTCTGGGAAACAATAATTGAAAATGAAAGTTAAACCTGCATTTTAGTATGTATTAATAATGACGCTATGGTTTTAACAGACCATTTGTAATGTCGGGCAAAAGTCGGGAATAATACAACATGGATTTTTAGGATTTTTTTGAGTTGAATATAATATTGCAGCAAATTCCATTTTGAATGAAAAAACAAGATTTCAGGGAAAAACTTATTGAAGTAAGAAAAGCACGAGGCTTAACACAAGAGGAAGTAGCTAAAAAGTGCAAAATTACAGTACGCACAATTCAGCGACTTGAATCGGGTAAGGTCACGCCAAGAGCTTATACAATAAAGGCAATTTCTGAAAACTTGGGAATCAGTTTCTTTGAGACCTCTGATAACGATGTCAAAAACAAGAAGCAGCAGT
>CAYWTT010000247.1:0-6070 GCA_964461245.1 uncultured Prolixibacteraceae bacterium
GGTGCGTACCGGAGATTCAAAATCTTCCATGATATTGTGATGCGCTGTCACTTCAATCAGCGGCATACCCTTGAACAGCAGACCGTTGCCGCTGGAGTCGGTAACTGCGGCCCAGCGCACATCGGTGCGGTTGCCGTTTTCCTGTGGACGCACATATGGGAAGTAAAGGTCAGCCACATTTTTATGATACAAACCGACAAAAGCAGCGGTCTTCCGGTCTTGGTAAGCCTCCTGTGGCCCACGGCCCAGCCAGGTGAAGCGGTCAAATTTCCGCGGCATCACCAGGTTCATTCCCATGCGCACAATTTCAGGCAGTTCTTTTTGCGTCATTTTGAAATGATTGTTTACCTGCACATCTCCCGATCCAAATATGGTGTATACCGTCTGATATTCGGCGATTGGTTCCGGCTGCTTATTCACAAGGTCAAACTCCATGCTCACTATGGCTGAAGAGCCGTTTTTATCCACTTTGAACGATCTGACCTTCCGGGTCTCGCCGGCTTTGCGCCACACCCGGCTTCTTTGGTCCAGTCCGTTCCCGAAATCATTGTCGGTAGGCGCCCGCCAGAAATCGGGAACCGGTCCCGACAAAAGGAACTCGTTGTCCCCTTTTTTATAACTGGTCATGATTCCTTTTTTCTTATCGAAAGAGACCGTGAATCCTTCTCCGGAAACGGTGACCGCGGTCTCATTTTCTTCAACCTGCACTTTAGGGAACTTGTTTGCTGTCATGGGTGCCAACGGTTTGAAATAAGGGAGTTCAAACTGTTCTGAAGCCGCTTCCCATCCGGCATCGACCAAACCTTTTGTTTCCTTCTGGGTAGCCCTGAGGGTCAGAAAATACTCCGTGCCCGGTTGAGGATCTATCCTGAAATCAGGTTTAACAATCACCACTTCTCCTGGTCCAGCAGTGACCTGATCGAGCTTACCCGACGAAACCACCTTCCCGTCACCGGTCACTTCCCACGAAAAATTAAAATCGGAAAGAGGGGTAAATGCATATTTGTTGATGATGGCAATTTCACCGGTAACCAGGTTGACGGGCCGGAATTTGATATTCTGGTAAACTTTTTTTACTTCCAGGAGTTGTGGTTTCACAACCCTGTCGGCATTGACCAGCCCGTTACAGCAGAAATTCCCGTCGGTATACAGTGAGTCGGGACCGAAGTCACCCCCGTAAGCGAAGAACTCTTCTCCCTGTGCATTTCTGGTCAGCAGGCCCTGGTCGACCCAATCCCAGATGATTCCGCCTTGCAAGGCATCATACTTTTCAATCACATCCCAGTAATCCTGCAGGTTACCCACGCTGTTTCCCATGGCGTGGGCATATTCACACTGGATCAGCGGCCGGTTGGGGTTGGTCTTTGCGTAGGCCTCCATTTGAGGGATCCGTTCGTACATCGGGCAGAATATGTCGGTGTTGTAGTCCAGTTGCGCTCTTTCATATTGCACCGGACGGGTAGGGTCCACTTTTTTGAGGTAGTCGTACGTTGCATAAAAATTGACTCCGTTCCCTGCTTCATTGCCTAAGGACCAGATAATCACCGACGGTTGGTTTTTATCGCGTTCAACCATGTTTTCAGTACGGTAAAGATGGGCTACTTTCCATGTGCTGTCTTTGGCCAGCGACTTTTCACCGTATCCCATCCCGTGGGATTCAATGTTGGCTTCATCCACAAGGTAAAGGCCGTACCGGTTACAAAGGGTATACCAAAGTTCGGGTTGCGGATAGTGGGAGGTACGTACTGTGTTGATATTGTGGGTTTTCATCAGCTTGATATCTTTCAACATAGTCTCCTTATCGATCACTTTCCAGGTGATCGGGTGGTGTTCATGGATATCGGTCCCCTTGATATACACATACTGTCCGTTGATCAGCAATCTGCCTTTTTTGATTTCACTGGTGCGGAATCCGACATCCTGCCGTAGTATTTCGATGATCTCTCCATCCTTCTTCTTAAGGGTGATCAGTAGTTCATAGAGATTAGGTATTTCAGCCGACCATTTTTTCACCCCGGGGACGGAATCACTATAACTGACATGGGTTGAACCTTTTACGGCTTCCACATTCTGTGAAAAGGAACTGATGGTATGGTCCCCGTCATTCAGGAGGGCTTCCACGATGAGTGGGACTGCTTCCTCCGCAGAATTCGAAAGTTCAATTTGCACGGAGAATTTGCCGTTCTGATAGTTCGGGTCCAATCCGGCGATCACTCTGAAATCGCGGATATGCTGCGGACCTCTTGCCTGAAGATAAATATCCCGTGTGATGCCGCTCATGCGCCAGAAATCCTGGTCTTCGAGATAGGAAGCATCGCTCCAGCGGAAAACTTCCATTGAGATGGAATTGGTACCCGGTTTGAGGAACCGCGTGATGTTGAACTCAGCTGGGGTTTTGCTGTCTTCGCTGTAACCTACATATTCCCCGTTGATCCACAGGTTGAAATTGGAACTGACCGCCCCTGCGTGAAGGTAAATCTCTTTCCCTTTCCAGTTGGCCGGTACGGCGAAAGTACGTTTATAGGAACCCACCGGATTGTGATTCCCCTCGATCACCGGGGGAGTGGGATTATGGGGATACACCACATTCACATAAATGGGATAGTCATATCCCTGTTGTTCCCAACAGGCTGGGACGGTAATATCATCCCATTTCCGGGTGTCATAATCATCTTTGAAAAACCAGAATGGACGTGATGATGGGTGTTGCGCCAGTTTAAACTTCCATTTTCCGTTGAGTGTCATCACCAGCGGAGAGTTCCAAAGGTTCTCCTCCCGGGCCTGTTCCTTGGTGATGTATGGGATAAAAGAAGCCCTGGGTGCCTCCCGGTTGATTTGCACGATGGCCTGATCCTGCCAGGCCATCCGGTTGGGCTCTTCATACGGGATTTGGGAATAATCTTTATACCTGGTACAGGAAGACATCCAACCCGCCACAAGCAACAGGAGAAGGTAAAATTTGATTTTCATCTTATTTTGGCTTTAGATTTGTTCTGTGGGTAAATTTAGCAAATTGAGTGAAATCTGCAACCAAGATCACCTGACAAAGAAAATAACTCAGACAATCCGTTAAATTGACGGTTATTGCCCGGAGTATGGTGAAACCAGCTGTAAATCAAGCTGTTCTAATCAGAATAGTTTTCTGATATTCCTTTTTACCTCTTCCGGATCAGGGTCTACCGGACAGATATGGACAGGTTTCAGGTAATGCAGCTGGTTTTCAGCTTTGAACCGTTCTTCTCCGCCTCCGGTTATATTCAGCATGATGGTGGCTTCAGGATTGATTCTTTTGTTCCGTGCGGCTTCGATCAGTGTGGCTGTGGCTACTGCTGCTGCCGGATGGATGTCGATACCTTCCGTTTCTTTGAACAGACGGGCTGCGTTCCTGGCCTGTTCATTGGTGGCGACCAGAACGTCTCCCTTGGTGGCGGTGAGGGCATCGAACAAACCACCATGGATGGAGTAGGGAGGTTTGCGGTTTGAGAGGACCTTGGCATCAATGGATTCCACTATTGACCGTGCTTCCTGGTCGTCAAAGGGAAGCATGTTCCGGCTTCCCCTTTTCCAGGCATCGTAAATGGGCTGAAAAGGAGCATTCTGTGAAACCATCAGCTTCATGCAGTTTTTCCCGAAACGACCGTCATTCAGCAGGCGGAGGTTGGCTTCATAGGCTGCAATTGCTCCGGTTCCGCTACCCACCGCCTGGAAATAGTACTCCGGGATCTGACCGATGGTGGTGACAGCTGACAGAACAGTTGTTCCCATTCCGTCGCGACGGGCCACATTCTTGGCCCCTCCCTCGGCAACGAACCCTTCCATGGAGGCAATAACTGAGGAGAGATGGATCGCATCAAAGTAATCGCTACCTTTTTTACTGCACACCAGTTTCACGCAACTGTTCAGCGGTTCATTGAACCACATGGCATCCAGGTTGTCTTCCGGGACACACAAAAGAAGAGGTATGTGATTGTCGGAGCAGACTTTTGCAAATGCACGGGCCGTATTGCCTGCCGAAGCCACGACCAGTACGTCGCGATGTTCTGGGCGAAGACGGGCGCAAACCGAAAAAGCTTCGGTTTCCTTAAACGAGCAGGTGGACATTCCGGCCCCTTTTTCCGGCCAGTATCCGCTGAAGGTGATCCACAAGTTGGGTAATCCCAGCTTACCGGCCAGTTTTTCGCTCCTGAAAGTAACCGGCGCGGAAGAACCCTCCAATATGCGTAAAACAGGCATCCAATCGGCAAATTTGTACAAGCCGGGGAGGTTATCCTTCACGTTCAGCTGCCGGTGTTCGTATATGGCCCGTATCAGGGTGGAACAGTTCTCTCCCGGTGCTTCCAGTGCCCATCCGCTGTCATGAAAAGTCTGGCCGGTATATACCGATTGGAGTAAGTATTTAGTTGGTTCGAAAATCATTGATCCCAGTTTTTGAAAGGCAAATGTAGCAAAAATGAAATAACTCGGACAGTGATTTGTGCAAAGTCTATATTTACCGGTCCGGGAATTACGGATCAGTTGGTCAGATTATTTCCTTCCGTCGGATGACAAGGTGATGCCTGATGGTCCACATGATGGCCAGTCCGATGATCATGCTGGGAAGGGCATAGATCCAGTATTCCGTATCGGTGCCGAATTCTTCGACCGATCTGCTGACGATCCCCTTATCTGCAAGATACATTAGGGTAACCGCTCCTGCATTGTTGATAAAATGGGCAAGAATAGGCATCCACAGGCTTCCGCTCCAAACCAGGAGATAGCCGAATAACGCTCCCAGCAGCAACCGGGGAACAAAGCCGAAAAACTGCATGTGGAGGGCACTGAACAACGCCGCGGCCAGCCAGATGCCCCAGTGGTGATTCCGGGTCATGGCCGTCAGGATTTTCTGAATCACCCCGCGGAATAATAATTCCTCTCCCAGCGCCGGCAAAAGGGCAATCATGAAGAGGTTGAAAAGCAATCCTCCGGGGCCGTTCACCTTCAGAAAGGCTTCCGTAATCTCAGTTGCGGTCTCTTCTGCTTGACGCATCCAGTTTTCCAGACCTTCAAGCCACCCGGGAAGATGCATCTCACTGTTCACAGCCCCCAAGAAATTCATAAAGGGATTAATGGATAGTATGAGAAGTATCACGAGAAGGGCGGGAGTAGCTTTTAATGGCTGCTTCAGGTACAGGGTTTCTCCTACATCACCAAACAACAGCCAGGCTGCAAGAAGGGCGGGGACAATGAACAGGCCGATACCCTGGATCACCTGGAAATATTTCAGCATGGCTACCGTCACGGGATCCGACATGTCAACCATATCCAGCATACTGGTCACCCGGCTGAATCCGAACACCGGTATGGCGACGATTCCTGCCACAAGCTGGAAAACCAGGAACACAGCCAGTATGATAAATGAGGTAAAAAGCAGCTGGGAGAAAGGTTTCATCCCCCTGAAAGCGGTATAGGTCATCTTTGGCATTTTAAATAGTCATGGTCGATCTTTTACGTTGCCGGAAAGTGACAATCTGCCGGTATCCGGTCTTTTTCAACAGGTCTACAGCCTGCTGGTAATGCCGTCCGATCTGGCGGGGATGATGGGCATCGGAGCTTAGCGTCACCGGAATTTCATGCGAGTGAAGCAATTCAATCCAGTGCGGTCCGGGATAGAATTCAGCGCAGGGTTTGTCCATACCTCCCGTGTTGAGTTCCACCACCATGCCCGATTTCCGGATGATTTCCGCCGTTTCGGCATACAGCTTGCTCTGATCGGATTCAGGATAGACGGCAAATTTCTTGATCAGGTCTAAATGACCGATGGTGTCAAAAAGTCCCGAATGAACTGCCTTTTGCACCAACCTGAAATAGGTTTCATACAGTTCATCGTTGCTCCACTTACCATACATCGATTCATCCCCGTCAAAATTCCAGTCATCCATGAAATGGATGGAACCGATCACGTAATCCAGTGGCAAACGCTGGATGATCCGTGCCAGTTGCTCTTCCTTCCCAGGGAAATAATCGAGTTCGATCGCATACCGGATGGAGATCAGATGTCCGTATTTTTCCTGTATTTCGGTTATCTGCCGGG
>CAYWTT010000248.1:0-6062 GCA_964461245.1 uncultured Prolixibacteraceae bacterium
ATCATAGCTGGTATAAGCCGATACATTATCGCTTCTCCCCTCAAGTATATATACCAGATACGAATCGTATAAATCTTGCAACTCATCATAAGCGCCATTTATTGCCAGCTTAAAATCAGATTGTTTTGAATAGAAGCTTCCGGCATTATAATCCGAAATAGGGTTAAGGTCTAAAAAATCCTTGCAGGAGAAAATAGTCATTGCAACTATGACGACAATTATTTTTGTTATGATATTGATATTTTTCATAATAGTACTCATTAAAAGGTAACATTTATGCCTAAACTATATTTTCTCATAGGAGGATAGGTTCCATAATCAACGCCTGGATTTAATGTATTATTAGATCCATAACTGTTTGTTTCATTTGAAAATCCAGGGTAATTATGATCCCATTTGTAAAGATTCTCTCCCATCAAATAAATTCTGAAATGTTGAATTCCAATATGGTTGCATAAGGTTTTCGGGAAATTATATCCAAGTGTGATGTTTTTTAAATGGACAAAAGAAGCATCGTAAAGCCATGTGTCATTATACCGGGGATTATTCCCAAACGGATTAGGAGTTTTCCCGTCCCAGGACATGTCAACATTCATTTCTTTAGGAATGGATGAATAATCTGCTTTATAACACCTTGCCCAACGAGAATATAAATTATAGGTAAAAGTTCCCGAATCATAATGCCTGGCTCCAAGAAAAAAGACTTTGCCTCCCTGGCTTCCCAGAACTAATACACTCAAATCAAAGCCTTTATAACTGAAACGGTTTGTCATTCCCCAGATAAAATCGGGTTGATTATTTCCAACAATGGTATAATCACTCCCGCTAATTTTTTTATCTCCGCTCATATCGACAACTTTAACATTTCCTTTTTCTGCACCAGCGAGAATGGGGACCAGGGCTTTTCCATTCGCATCAAAATCGTCATCCGACAATAATCCATCGGTTTTATACATGTAATAATTACCAATCGGTTTTCCGACTTTAGTTATGAAACAGGTAAATTTGGCAAGGTTTGTAATGATGGGTGTATTATCTTTTCCCAACTTTTTGACTTCATTGTTATTCTTTGATACATTGAAAGTAGTAACCCAGCTAAATTCATTTTTAAAGTTATTGGAAGTCAGTTCGAATTCCCACCCCCTATTTTGGATAGCCCCAATATTTTGAAGCATTGAAGAATAACCGGAAATATAGGGAACAGGTGCCTTGTAAAGCATGTCTTTTGTGTCATCAATATAATAATCTAAATTTGCCTGTATCCTGTTCTTGAATATATTCAAATCGACTCCGATATTTTTTGATATAAGTGTTTCCCAGCACAGATCAGGATTCCCTGCTGTTGAAGAAGATAAACCACTAACAACGGTTCCGTTCAAATTGTAATTGGTTTGACTGAGCAATGCAATACTGTTATAATTTCCGATATTGTTATTTCCCGTTTTTCCGATAGATACACGAAGTTTCAATAAATCCAGCCAATCTGTATTCTTTAAAAAATTCTCCCGGTCAATTTTCCAACCAACCGATGCAGAAGGGAACCAGCCCCACTTTGAATCCTTTCCAAAACGGGAAGAACCATCGCGCCTACCATTAACGGTTAATAAATATTTGTCTTTGAAGCTAAATTTCAAGCGACCAAAGAATGATGCGAGAGAGTTTTCTGATTCTAAAGTCGAAGTGGTAAGTGGAGTTGTCGCCACATTCAAAGTGTAAACTAAGTCAATAGGAATATCTTCGGCTTCTGCATAAATATAGTAATACTTCGATTTTTCGATACTTTGCCCGAATAACAGATTTATGTCTAAATTATCACTGATCTTTGTTGAATAGTTCAGCGTATTCTGAAGCGACCAGCTATACCAATCTTTAACATACGAATTTGCTTGTGTCGGATCGCCATCATTTACATTTAAAGGTTTACAATAAGAATTACGTTCTTCCCTGAGATTATAACCATACTGTGATTTAATAGAAAGTGATTTGTTTACAGTCAGTTCACCCCAAACATTAGTAAGTATTTTATTGTTTTTTGTTTCCGCATGTACCTCTTTTAGTACTTCCAAAGGGTTTGGAACGTCATAAACACTTGGAACATACCCCCATTCTTCGGTTTGCTTATTAAGAGGAACAATGGGAGCCATTAATGTTGCCCATGAAATAACACTGGCTTGACCTTCTGAATCCGGATTATTATCTTCTGAAAAAGACGGGGCAATATTCATTCCCAGTTTTAAATGTTTGCCGACATTTAAAGTCGTATTTAACCTGAAATTTGCCCGCTGGTAGTTTGTGTATCTTACCACACCATCCTGTTTCATATACGAACCTAAAATAAGGAAACTTCCCATATCACTACCACCCGATGCTGATAATTGAAAATTCTGCATCGGAGCAATGCGTGTTATTTCATCCAGCCAGTTTATATCAGGTAAAGTTTCAGGATTGAGCCAGGAACTTGGATATTGATAAGCAAGTGGTCTGGAACTTACAGGGACACTCATATCTCCCCCCGAACGACGATAACTTTCGTTGTAACCCCAATAATTGTATGCAATAAATTCGTTCCGGTTAAAAGTTCTGACTGTCTTCTCATTTTGTTGAAAGCCATAATTCATATCAAAGTTAAAGGTAGGCTTTCCCTTTTTTCCTTGTTTTGTCGATATTAATACTACTCCTCCGGCACCACGGGCACCATAAATTGAAGAAGAAGATGCATCTTTTAATACTTCTATGGAAGCAATATCATTAGGACTTATGTCTTTTATATCATCTACGGGGATGCCGTCGATAATATACAGAGGATTATTAGAAGTACTGATTGAATTATTACCCCTGATTACAATGTTCAGCTCTGCCCCGGGTTTTCCGGAAACCTGTTGTGCCCGTACTCCAGCCAGCTGGCCGGCGAAAGCTTCGCTAAGCGTTGTGATTGCTCGTTCCTGCAAAGCTTCAGATTTTATCGAAGAGACAGAGCCTGTCAGGTCTTGTTTTTTTACAACGCCATACCCGATTGCCACCACCTCATCCAATCCTATTACTTCGTTCTGTAAAACAACATTAATTTCAGATTTAGCTCCAATCTTCACTTCCTGCGACTTCATGCCTACAAATGAAAACACCAGCGTTTTTTCAGAAGAAATATTTGACAGGGTATAAATCCCGTTTGAATCGGTGATGGTACCGTTGTTCGTCCCTTTAATAAATACAGAAACCCCTGGCAATGGTGAACCGGATTCGTCAGTGACTTTCCCGGTTACCCCTTTTTGCTGCTTACTGTCTGTTTCAACCGATGATTCCAACATCCGGTTATTGATCAGTAAAATCTGCCGGTCTCTTATGGAATAGGTGACATCCGTACTTTTAAATAACTGGTCCAATACCTCAGTAACCAGTTTGCCATCTGCATTGACGGCGACAATCCTGTCGACATTCACCATGTTCTTGTTGTAAAGAAAAAAGAACTCCGAACTTTTTTCTATTTCGTCCAGCACATCTTCGACCTTCACATTCTTCATGTTCAGAAACAGCTTGGTCTGTTGGGAATAAGAATTCTCTGCAAACACCTGGGTCAGTGAAATGATCAAAATAAAAACGGTAACACGCATAATTTTCATCATTTTAAACAGGCCAATGCTCTTCATTAGCCCATAAATTCTGTTTTTTTTCATACATTTGCTTGTTAGTGGATTTAATGGTAAAAGTTTAACTCTGCTGATTGACAGGGTCGGTAGTGCCAATACCACCCTGTTTTTTTGTTTGTTCAGTTTTTTATCATAAATTTCATTTTTAGGTTTATACTAATTTTTAAGCCACATATCGATTTTACATTTTGTAAATGTGTTGTCAGGCAGTTTTTCCCTCTTGTGTATTTCATATTTCACCGGCGCTACCATTGACAGTAATTTAATGATCTCGTCCAGATTTTCATCTGTGAAAGTTGCCCTGAATATGGATGATTTCAAGGAGTCTCCGTGTAGGAGGATTTCAGCATTGTATCTCCTTTCCAATCTTCGGGCAATTTCCGTCATCGGGACATTTTTGAATATCAGCAACCCATCTTTCCAACTTGTATAACTTTTAGAATCTATGTCCCATTTGGCCTGGGTACCATTTGTTTTATCAAACACCAGTTCCTGGTCGGGTTCTAATACACTTACCACCTGCTGGTCCTTACCCAGTACTACGACTTTCCCTTTTTCCAGGATAACTTCCGCCGTTGTTTCATCCTCATAAGCAACCACATTGAACTTTGTACCCAACACTTTTAGGTCAAAATATGGGGTATTCACCCTGAATTCCCTGGAATTGAGATGAACCACATCAAACCAGGCTTCGCCTGAAATTTCCACATTCCTGTTATTGACAAAATTGACCGGGTATTTGATCGAAGATCCACCGTTTAGCCAGCCTTTTGATCCGTCGGGTAACTGGAATTGCGTCCTTGAGCCGGCCGGAGAATAGATTTCTGCCCAGGACTCTTCCTTATCACCTATATTTACAAGCCGATGAGATAAAAAAGCAATCGTGACCAAGGCAGGAATTAGCAATATGACCGCTACTCTTGAGATAAGCAAGTAAAATGGGCTTAATGAATGAGACCCTGCATATCCGGCAAGGTTGATCCGGTGATGCAGCCGGTCGAGGATGTGGGAAAACCGTTCCTGATCGGATATGCTATCCCTGGTGTCGGCCCACTCCTCCTTCATATACTTCTTCAATTCTTCATCGTTTTCCTGTTTTGTGAACAAGGAAGATACCGACATGTAATCGTTGAATGAAAACCGGCCGGTTGCAAAGCGTTTAATTCTATCTCTCATTGTATTCATTCCTTTAATTATGTCCTTTCATTTGATTTTTCCACTATCCGAAATTCAATAAAAATGAAATAAAATCAATATTTCTTTTAAAACGCTGAATAGGTGGAAATTATGTTTCCGAAATGTTTCCTGTACAAACTAAGCTGACGAATCATCAGATTTCCTCACCGGTGCAATTGACAAATCTTCGGAATGACCTTTATTTAATTCCTGAAAGAACTGGCAGTGGAAAAATCGGCCTAAAGTGAAATATTGCCTTCCTTCAGTTTGGACTTTAATGCCAGGTCTTCATTTCATAAGGAAACGTGTTTTCATTGAGAAGGGTGGATATCAAGCTTCTTTGAGGAAGAAACAAACAGTGCAAAGAACAGCAACCCTGCCAGCTTCTCCCCTTTCAATTCTTCCAGGATGTACTTTTGGGCCGAAGCAAGCTGATTTTCCACGGTATTGGGGGAGATTCCCATTTCTTCTGCAATTTGTTTTACAGATAATCCTTTATATTTTCTTTTGAAAAAAATCTCTTTACGCCTGTCGGGCAAAGTTTCAATTACAGACTCTACTTTAGCCAGCAGAGATTTGTAATCCATGATGCGGTCGAGCGAGTTTTCCTCCTGCAGAAGAGAAAAAATTACCTCATCTTTGTAAGCATTGTCTTTGGCCTTTTTGTTGAAATACTTTCGTATGATATTGTAAGCAATGGTGAAAACATAGGAATTAAATGACCGGTCAGGCTTTAATTCCTTCCTTTTATCCCAGATATAATAAAAAACCTCCTGAATTACCTCTTCAGACTCTTCAGCCGACTTCAGGTATTTCAATGAAAAATTGTACAGACGCGGTGAATACTTATTAAACAGATCATCAAAGGCTTTTGCATCTCCCTCTTTCAGGTTTTTCACAGACAAATAATCAATATTTTCGAAAATCTTTGTCAAATAGGTCAGGCCAGTTAGAAATCAATACAAAGGTAAAAAATGCAGTCATAAATAACCACTTGACCCCGTGAATAATCTATAAATATAAGCTGTTTTATAGTTACAAATTATCAGGTTCTTTTGTGCTTCAAATGTATCAATTTCTGCCTGGACTGGACCTCAAAAGCAATATGTTAATATCTGTACTGCCAAATTCTTCTGATGAGTGAATATTTTAATGATGCCGAACAAATAATGCGATAGTCTCCCATTCTCATGAAAGCTGGGTAAAGGGAAAAAGGCAAACCCCGAAGGGTTAAAACATGAA
>CAYWTT010000249.1:0-6045 GCA_964461245.1 uncultured Prolixibacteraceae bacterium
ATGATAAAAAATATTTCACCGAACATCCGGAATACCACATGTACCTGCATCCGGATTTTCCTTCCTATGACGACCAGATTAAAGCAAGGGATAATATGCTTAGGAAACACCCCAACCTGCATGTAATGGGTGCACACCTTGGAAGTTTGGAATGGAGCATAGACGAACTCGCAAAACACTTTGACACCTTTCCTAATTTGAACGTTGATTTGGCCGGGCGAATGTGTCATTTAGAGAAACAAGCCGTGGAAAACTGGAAGAAGGTTTATGATTTCTTTATTAAATACCAAGACAGAATATTATATGGGACGGATGAAGGAGATTGGATCGGAGCAGATACGGATCCGGCGAAACTGAAAGAGAAAGTCCTCCTGGTTTGGAAACGTGACTGGAAATTCCTTACAACGGATGAATCCATGACATCATGGGAAGTTGATGGTAATTTTTATGGACTTAAACTACCCAAAGACGTAGTTGAGAAAATCTATTATAAAAATGCCATAAAAATGTTTCCTGAAGGCTGGAAATGACAATTCTAAACCGATATAATCCCAACATAAACAAATCCCTGGACATCAATTAGTTTATCGCATACTCCCATCTGAATAGCCTGTTTTGTTTCATTCGTCTGGTCAATTAATTTAAAGCTTAATTTATAACGCCCCCTGGGTGCTTTTCGGGGAATATCAAACACATATTTTTCAATCCGGGCTTCCCCGGGGAGCCAGGTTGTATTACCGGAATTTTCAATGAGCTGGTCAAACGAATTCTCTGATTTTTCGGACTCCAACCGCAAGACCAGACCAAAATGGGTATAGGCAGGAGCAACCCCTTTATTCAGCCACTCAATGGAAATTGAATTTTCACCTTTTCTCATTTTAACAGGCACGATTGCTTTAACAGGAAAATACCAGTAACCGCAGCGATTAGCCAGTTCTTTGGTCAGGTCAGGGTTTTCCGCTAGCCAGCTTTCAGGATAACCGTGATAACCAATGTAGGTGGCATGCATGATTTTCAGGGCACCACGTAAAACATCGGCTCCACTGATATTAAATTCCGGAAGGATGGTCTCCCCGTTTTTCCCAAGCCAGTTGCCATTTTTTTTCACCTGGTGATAATGCTCCATCTCCATAATAATGGGCTTTTTAAGGTAAAGAGGATCGTAAAAATCCGGATTAGAGATTGTTGACGAATAGAGATAATTATGAAAATACCAATCAACAAGCGGGCTGTCGTCACGAAAAGTGATTCCATTGCTGACTGCATATTGATATAACTCCTGAACGTCTTTTTCATCCCTTCCTTCAAAAACCATGTCATCATTTGCCACCAGCTGGCTCATCCTGTAGTTTCTGAGGTAAACATCTATATTGGCTTTCACCTCCGATTTGGTTGGAGTAACCTTAGTCGAGAAGCCAGTATGTCCTTCACCCCAATCGCCAATACTGCCTATATCCACGTAACGAACCCAGGGTTGTCCATCATAACGGGCAGCAAAAGCTTTATGGAACTGGTCTAATTTTTCGAGGTAAACAGGATCGTCCCACTTCGGCACCCATAGTTTAATTTTGCCATTATCCACAATTGTTCCTTCTGCTCCGGCTTTTCTAACCCAACTTGGGGTAGCATAATTTACTCCATCGGTTAATTCTCCAACAGAATCAGGATAAGGACCGGTTTCGCTACATGTAATCCTAAACGAAATTTTGTAGCCTTTCGGCACGTATTTTTCCACTACACGATCAATTTCCGTCCAATTAAATTCACCATCACCCGGTTCAAGGTAACTCCATGCCAGCCTCAGGTATATATGATCCATCCCCGGGAAGGTGGCAAAAAGCAAATCATCGGTTATCGCATAACGTTGGATCCCGTTATCGAGCAGGTGATGATACCAACCCTTATAGGGGTTTTTTAAAACACGAAGGGTATCCCATTTAGAGGTAAAATCAATCACCTGATCTTGGGAGAATACCGGTTTTTTTAAGGAGATAATGCAAACCGACAGTAATATAAATAAAACATGGATTGTTTTCATGATATGCTAAAGGTATTGGCTATTTTACAGTTATACTTTTAGAAATATTTTCTTCTTATAAAGGATATACAGGAACACCCAACCGATAGCGGTTATTCCGATTCCGTTGATCAGAGGGGCCCATGTTTCGGGGAGAAGACTAATGATTCCACCAAAGAAAAAACCGGTTGCAATTTTGAAGTTAATTATTTTAGCTGCCAAATAGATTGTAATGGGATTCATCCCTATTACCACAAAAAAGAAAGTCCATTTTTTGTATTGCAACACGTCTATGACAAGGTAAAAAAGGGAGAAAAGGAGAAGGCTTATCCCACCAACAAAACAGACAAATGAACTTGTCCAAAGATTTTTGTTGATTGGGAAAACAATACCCCAGACCTTACCGATGATTATGAGGGTTATTGCCGTTAGTATCAGATAAAACACTTTTCGCAATGGTTTATCTTTGAGGTATCCCGACAACAGGAATTCACCGGTAAACATTCCAAGCAAAGCCGTGGAAATAGCGGGTAAAGTGCTAAGAAGGCCTTCCGGCTCATGGATTCCATCATCCAGTTTCCCGGGCAAAAGAAGACGGTCAATATAGCTACTAAGGTTGCCTTCCATCGAAAAGATATCAGTCGAACCAAGATCATGTGCAGGGAACAGCAACAACAAAACCCAATACCCTAAAAGAAGCCCACAAAACCAAACAAGGCGAAAACGCAGTTTGGTGTTCATATAAATTATTGCAGCAAACATCCATGCCAGACCAATTCGTCCAAGAACACTCCCATACCTCAATTCGGTTAAATTCAGCTTCACTGCATTATTATAAAGAATGCCAAGCATGACCAGAACTAAACCGCGCTTCACAACATGGAAATAAATGGATTTTTTGCTGTCATTCATTGCTGTGCGTTTTGACAAGGAGAAGGGGAACGATATCCCTGCAATGAAGAGGAACAGAGGGAAGATCATATCATAAAAATGAAATCCATGCCATCGTACATGCTGAAGTTGTCCTGCCCACCATTGTAATAGAGGCCATCCGGTTAATGTTGCCAACCCTACAAAAATACCTTTTCCTCCCATAATCCAGAACATGTCAAAACCACGTAAGGCATCAAGCGATTGTAACCGTTTTGCTGCCGGTTTATTTAACTCTCCCATAATATGATTAAAATTTCTATTGATGTTTATTCAAGCAGTCCATTCATTTAGACCATTCATTATACTTCCCATTCCACATGCCCTGCCAATCCTTTAAGCCAGTTTTTCCGGAAAGCGAATGATCTGAAATATCAGACGCACTCTTAATCAAATGCTGACGAATAGGTTCCCCTTCAAATGTCCATTGTTTAACATGTTGACATACAAAGAGAAACAGACCAACTGTAATAAGGATGAATGTTTTTTCCATTTTCCTGAAAGATGATGGTAATCAAATATACGATTTATGACCCTCTTCATGATAAAATAAACAAATATATAAATAATAAACTATTATTTCCTTTCTTTACAATTATTTAAAATTACATTTACTTTTGTTGGTTATTATTTAATCTTACTTTTAACAATTTATTGTTTCATCATTTAATAGACCTTACCCATGAGAAGGAAAATTTATGGTTATATCATGATTCTTATTCTGACAGGTATGATGTGGATGTCCTGTACCAGAAAAGCAAGGGATTTCTCCTATGAAAACGGAGGTGAAATCTGGTTCAGGAATGCAGGAATTTCGTTGAAGTTTGATAAAAACATGTATTGCAGTGTATTCGGCACAAACACAGATTATCCCATGAATGAAGCTCTGCCTTCGGATAGCCTGTCGAAACCAACCCATTTTCTGATCATAAAAGGGAAAGAGGTCAAAGATTTTGTTGTTGATTATAACCATATTTCGGTTGAAACGATAGAAACAACTTTAGGAAAGGGAAAAAGGCTATTCATAAATGGAACAGCAGAGAAGGAAGATCAATATAAAATTCAAAAAACACTGATTGTCGAATATTTCGACCGTTATCCGGATGTTGCCATCACTTCGGCAACCTATAAAAACCTGGGGAAATCGGATTTAACCATCGACGAAGAACATTCCTGTTGTTTCCGCATGAATGCGTCCCTGTTCAATGCCGAAAGTAGACCCTATGACTTTTGGTCGTTTCAGGGATCATCTCTTGCATGGGGAATAGACTATATCTTCAGGATAGATTCCGTATTTAAACAAAAAAATTACATGGGAGTTCAACCTGTAACCAAAACCGGGGGTGGAGTCCCTATGGTTGACTTATGGACGCAAAAGGCAGGTTTAGCCGTCGCACTGCTGGATACGACACCTCGTTTGGTTTCTTTTCCGGTTGAAACCGGATCGGATAAACGGGTAATCCTGTCGATGTGCCATGAGGTTAACCAAACCCTGAAACCGGGAGAATCTCTCCAAACATTTCAGACTGCATTATTGGCACATCATCTTGATTATTTCGATCCATTGAGCACCTATGCCAGAATGTTGGCCGACATGGGTTTAAAACGAAAAAAAACCTCAGAAGAGGCTTATGAGGCTATCTGGTGTGGTTGGGGTTACCTCACTGATTTTACCTTATCGGACATCTATGGAACCCTCCCAAAGCTGAAAGAAATGGGGATCCATTGGGTGGTGATCGACGACCGTTGGTGGGACCGGTATGGAGACTGGAATCCAAGAGATTATACTTTCCCTGAAGGGGGAAAACAGGTGAGGCAATTTGTAGACTCATTACATAACCAGGGATTTAAAATTCAAATATGGTGGGCGCCAACCCCGGTTCAGCCTGAAAAAATGCTGTCATGGAATGGCTCTGTTGATCCAGGCATAGCTGATGTGGCAAAAAATCATCCCGATTGGTTAATAATGGACAAAGAAGGTAACTTTCCAAGAGATTGCCGCGACATGTACCAGCTTTGTCCGAGTGTGCCGGCAGTACAGGAATATTTGAAGCAGTTGACCACCCGTTTCATTAAAGACTGGGGATTCGACGGGCATAAGCTGGATGCCTACTATGTAGTACCACCGTGTTATAATCCCGCACACAAGCACAATCGCCCGGAAGAATCGTACGAAGACCTCCCCTTGCTGTTGAAAGCGATCTATGAAACTTCAAAATCCATCAAACCATATTCAGTAACTGAAATATGTAATTGTGGCACCACACAGGATCTGTATCAATCCATCTATTGTGATCAACCTGTCAATTCAGATCCCACAAGCACCACACAGTCAAGGCAGAGGGTGAAGTTGCTGAAAGCCCTTTGGGGACCTGATGCACCGGTATTTACGGATCATGTGGAACACATCAGGCCTGAATCGGATATGAACGATAAAAGCGATACCGCCAAAGTCGGACAGGACTTTGCCACATCAATGGGTACGGGAGGAGTAATCGGCACTAAATTTACCTGGCCGGGAGGGCCTGAAAATGTACGGCTGACTGCTGAGAAAGAAAAAATCTGGAAAAAGTGGGTGTCATTGTATAACGAAAAGATGTTAAGTAAAGGATCATACCTGAATCTTTATGATATCGTGTACGACAAACCTGAATCCCATGTAATTAAGAAAGGTGAAAATTACTATTACGCCTTTTATGCGCCAAAATGGGAAGGGAAAATTGAATTAAGAGGACTTAAGAAGGGGAAATATAAAGTTTTTGATTACGAAAATAAAGTTGATCTTGGAACAGTCACAGGACCGGTAGGTAACATTTCCCCTTCATTTAACGAACATTTGCTTATTGAATGTACACCTGTAGAATAGAAAAATAAATCCCTACTGATACCATAAAGTTTTAGCATTGTTTCAGGGATTTTCATGGGAAATTGAGAAAGGTAAGACTATTTCTTTGATGGCCCTACCTTTCATTAATAGATATTCTGATACTTCATTTTAGGGTATCATGGGGACTTGAGAACGTTCTGCAATCATTATTGGGCTGTCCCATAATGGTAATCTGTCAAATTTAACATCGCCACCATTTGTTTTAAAGGTA
>CAYWTT010000250.1:0-6044 GCA_964461245.1 uncultured Prolixibacteraceae bacterium
GATCGAAATCTGTACTCCGGGCATGATCAGAATCAGGCAGGCGACTGCAGAAGGTTTTACTCCCGATGAGCCATACATGGTAAACCGGTATCATTGGGATGCGGTTCCGTTTACCCTGAAAGAAAAGAAAGGCACTCTGGAAATACGAACTTCGGTTCTGTGGGTAAGAATTGATGAAAAGAACTTCTCTGTTGCATTTTATACTCCGGAAGGCTACCTGATCAATAATGATTCGGGGAAGGGAAAAACCGCAAGTTCGAATAATCATCCTATGTGCGTCAAAGAGATACAATCCGGAGAACATTTTTTCGGTTTCGGTGAAAGGATGGACTTTCTTGACCAGCTGGGAAAGAGGATTACCCTGGATGTGGGCCGGGGTACGGCTCGTGATCATGAAACCGGTGCTTACAATATACTCGAAGCCAATTACTGTCCCGTACCTTTTTTCATAAGCACAAGGGGATACGGCATTTTTCTGCATAATTCCACTCCTTCGGACTGGGATATGGGGAACAGTTCGGAGTCGGAATATTCGTTTACCGCCCGGGGGGGAGAGCTGGATTATTATTTCATTTACGGGCCCTCGTTCCGGAAGATCATTGAACAATATTCAGAGCTTACCGGCACATCGCCCCTTCTGCCGAGAGCTGCCATGGGTTTGCATGTGGGAACTTACAGTGGCGGGACCTGGGGTTTTGAGAACCTTACCTCCCAGTACTATGTGGTGGCTTTAGCCAGTAAATTCAGGGAACTGGGTATTCCGGCCGATATCCTGCATCTTGACTCCACCTGGCGCATTTTCGGCAAGATAAACGGTAAGGGAGGCACCAGTTTTGAATGGCGCCAACCGGGGTTCCCCGACCCGAAAGCCATGTTCGACAGCCTCTATGCGCTGAATTTTCAGATGGTAGGTTTGCATATCCGGCCTCGCATTGATAACGGGGATATCCACAACTACCTGACGGAAGCCAGGGCCTTGGGCATGACCTACCCGGAAAACGGAAAACCGGGGGATTTTCCCAACTTTTTTGATGCCCGGGCGGTCGACTGGTGGTGGGACAATTGCCTTAAGCCCCTGGCCGATCTGGGATGTAAATTTGTAAAGACCGACGAGGGTAGTGCCTTTGGAAGGGTGGGGAATGAGCTGGTGGATAAAACCGGTCCCCAGGGGAAAGAGATCGCCTCCTTGCATAACCTCTTCCCGATCGCCTATGCCCGAGCCCCATATCTGAAGTTTCAGGAATATAACGGCATGCGCGGGATGGATCATACACGGGAAGGTTTTGCCGGGATACAGCGATATCCGTTTATTTTTGCGGGTGACTGGCCTTCCCTATGGCAGTATTTCAAACCAGTCATTCGGGGAGGACTCAATATCGGACTGTCGGGAGTCCCGGCCTGGGGACATTGCATGGGGGGATTTGAGCAGGTGGCCGATCCGGAACTGTATGTACGCTGGTGCCAGTTCGGCATGTTCAGTCCCATAGCCCATCTTTTCGGGATGGAACATCCCGGTTACAAGGAACCCTGGTGTTACGGTGCTGAGGCACAAGCCCTTTTTACCCGGTATGATAAACTGCGCTACCGGCTGATCCCTTATCTCTATTCAGCCTATTACGATGCTTACACTGAAGGAATACCGGTTATCCGCGCACTGGTTTTTGAATATCCGGATGATGTAAATACCTATACCATTGATGACCAGTACCTTTTCGGGGATAATTTTCTGATTTGCCCGGTGACCGTCAAAGGAGCCAGCTCAAGAACCCTGTACCTGCCCGAAGGAACATGGATCGATTACTGGACAGGAGAATCCTTCACAGGGAAAAAGGATATCATTACCCTTACTCCGCTTGAAAAACTTCCGATATTTGTCAAAGCGGGAGCTATCATTCCCATGCAGCCGGAAATGAACTATTCAGGAGAAAAACCGGTCGATCCGCTGACACTCGATATTTATCCCTTTGGCAATTCAACTGCCAGGGTATACGAAGACGACGGACTGACACTGGAATACCTTAAAGGGAAGTTTGCGATCACTACCATTACCTGTGCGGAAGATATCCGGGGCATCCAGCTCGGAATTGCGGCTGCGAAAGGCTCGTACCCGTTGTCAGACAGAAATTATTCGCTGATTTTTCATTTGAGTGGCAAACCTGCCTCTGTGAAAGTAAACGGTATCCTGTTTAAGGAGACAGCAGAAGATGTCAGTCTGGGGGGCTGGAAATACGATCAGGGTAAAAACCTGCTTGAGTTTTCTTTATTCAGAAAAGCCGATGAAAACACTACTGTAAATATTGAGAGATGATTTACGGCAGAAGGCAACACGGGGACCGGATATTCACTCCCCTGATTTTGATCCTATGTTTTTTCCATTTAAATTTGTGCCATTCAGGAAAATGTCGAAAGTATAAAAGTCTATGAACTGATAAGCTGGATTACCTTTTGACTTTTCATCGGTGCAATCGCTCCGCGAATAAAAATCATACATAAAAAGAGAAAAATGGCGTTACAGGAAGATTTTGAAAAACAGGGAATGTGGCTTTTCAAACACCGGGGTTCAATATCGTTTATTATTCTGATATTCGGTTTACTGGTTTTTGTCTGGACGGAATCGCATCCTGAAAATTATTGGGTGAAAAGTGAAGGAGTAAATGAATTTTATGTATGGTTCTGTCTGCTCATCAGTCTGGCAGGCCTGGTGATCCGCTCATTCACCGTGGGATACACGCCTGCCAATACCTCCGGAAGAAATACAAAAACACAACTGGCTGATAAACTCAATACTACCGGAATTTATTCTGTTGTCAGGCACCCCTTGTACCTGGGTAACTTTTTCATGTGGCTGGGTCCTGTCCTGATGACCGGGCATTTCTGGTTTGTTGCCGTGGTTTGTCTGTTTTACTGGGTCTATTATGAACGGATCATGTTTTCAGAAGAACAGTTTCTGAGACGTAAATTTGGTGAAACATACACCTCGTGGGCTGAAAAAGTTCCGGCTTTTATCCCGTTGTTACACGGGTATGTGAAATCGGATCTTCCGTTTAGCTGGAAAAAAGTGCTGAAAAAAGAGAAGAACGGGCTTGCAGCGGTGTTTTTTATTTTCTGTTTGCTGGATGTTGCCGGAGCACTGATCAGGAAAGACAACCATTTGAACTATTTCCTGTTTGGCGGTGCCGTCCTTACCTTCCTGCTGTATCTGATCCTCAAATTTTTGAAATACAGGACCAACATCCTTAACGAGGAAGGAAGGTAGATATCAGAACCTTTTAGCTTCTGGCGTGGGCCCGAAGTAATATTGACTTTCCCTGCAAAACAGGGGATTCCTGATCCCCATAATTTATGGTAAGCTTAGTAATTCCTGATAGATTTGGAGGTTGTCAGGATCAAAAATGCAAAAAATGACCTTTTCCGGCAGGGGATTCTGATCCAGGAATTGGCGGACTTCTCTGGTGGCTATTGCTGCAGCTTCTTTTTTGGGAAATCTGTATACTCCTGTGCTGATATTGGGGAAAGCAAGGGTTTTAATTCTGTATTCAGCGGCCAGTTTAAGGCTGTTCCGGTATGCCGAACTGAGCAGTTCGCTTTCCCTGTTTTGTCCACCCTGCCATACCGGTCCTACGGTATGAATGACCCATTGGGCTGGTAACCTGTATCCCCGGGTGATTTTTGCATTCCCGGTTTCACATCCGCCAAGCAAGCTGCACTCTGCAAGCAATTCAGGTCCGGCTACCCGGTGAATGGCGCCGTCAACCCCCCCTCCTCCCAAGAGGGAACTATTGGCTGCGTTTACGATGGCATCCACCTGCAAACGGGTGATGTCACCCTGAAAAAGTTCTATGCGGTTCATGTTTTTTATGCTAAAGTTAAAATTTTTATTCTGCAATCCGACAGAAGTGGACATGACAGTTATACAGAACGGCAGAAAATGGTCCAGAAAAAAATGAGGATGGGAACTCTCTGTTTTGGTCTGTGACAGGTTCGCCGGTTTGATTATCTTTGCCCCCGCAAAACGTATTGCATGATTTCAGTAGAAAAAATAGCCCTGAATTTTGGGGGATTTGAACTTTTCAAGGAGATTAGTTTTCTGATCAATCCACGCGACAGGATTGGCCTGACCGGTAAAAATGGCGCCGGAAAAACCACTTTGCTGAAGATCATAGCCGGGATTGATCAGCCCTCTTCCGGCAATATTTCTTTCCCCAAAGATTTGACAATAGGGTATTTGCCTCAGCAAATGGAGGTTACGGATACCCGTGCCGTTAAAGATGAGGTGGAACTGGCTTTCGACGGACTGATGCAGCTGAAAGCCGAAATAAGGGAGTTGAACCATCAGATTGCCAGCCGCAGGGACTTCCACAGTGACGACTATATCCGGTTACTGGACCAGGTTCATGAAAAGAGTGAACATTACCGGATAATGGGAGGTGATAATTATGGGGCTGAATTGGAGCGCACCTTGCTGGGACTCGGATTTGAAAGGTCTGATTTCAGCAGGAAAACCTCGGAATTCAGCGGAGGATGGCGTATGCGCATCGAACTGGCCAAACTTTTACTGAAAAAACCGGATGTATTCCTTCTGGATGAACCCACCAACCACCTCGATATAGAATCGATACAGTGGCTCGAGGATTTTCTGAAAAATTACCGGGGTGCGGTGATGCTTGTTTCTCATGATAAGGCTTTTCTCGATAATATTACCACACGCACGATCCATATTTCACTGGGAAGGATATCAGACCAGAAAATGAACTACTCTGCTTTCATGGCATGGCGGGAGGAACAGCATGCACAACAGTTGGCTGCCTATAAGAACCAGCAGAAGATGATCGAAGATACGGAAAGGTTCATCGAACGGTTCCGTTATAAACCTACCAAGGCGGTACAGGTCCAGTCAAGAATGAAAGCTCTGGAAAAGGTGGAAAGAATTGAAATCGAAGAATCGGATGACGCCGCGTTGAACATCCGGTTTTCTCCTGCAGTCAGGTCTGGAAATGTAGTGGTGGAAGGACGGGGGGTTGCTAAAAGTTATGGCTCTCACCAGGTGCTGGATGGAATTGATCTGACCATTGAAAGAGGAGAGAAGATCGCTTTTGTGGGAAAGAACGGGGAGGGTAAAACCACGCTGGCCCGCATCATCATGCAGGAAATTGACTATTCCGGGGAGATGAAACTGGGTCATAATGTAAAGATCGGCTATTTTGCACAAAACCAGGCTGACCTTCTTGATCCCGGTCTGACTGTTCTGGATACGGTGGACCGGATTGCCGTGGGTGATATCCGCTCAAAAATCCGCGATTTGCTGGGAGCTTTTCTTTTCTCGGGAGAAGATGTGGATAAAAAGGTAAGCGTCTTGTCGGGGGGAGAGCGATCCAGGTTGGCTATGATCCGACTGCTGCTTGAGCCGGTCAATTTTCTGATTCTGGATGAACCCACCAACCATCTTGACATGCGCTCCAAGGAGATCCTGAAAAAGGCGCTGATAAACTTTGACGGCACTATCCTGGTGGTTTCACACGACAGGGAATTCCTCGACGGACTGGTAACCTGTATCTATGAATTTCGTGATAAAAAAATAAAGCAACATCTGGGAGGTATTTACGATTTTCTGGAAAAAAAGAGAATAGATTCTCTTAAGGAGCTGGAAAGAAAAACAACCAACGGGAAAGGACAGCCTTTGTTTGTGAAAGAGACCGGGATTCAGCAGGAAATATCGTTTGATGAGAAGAAAAACATTAACCGGAATCTTGCCAGAATTGAAAAGCACATTGAAGCTGTCGAAAAAAAAGTAGCCGACCTGGAAAATAAGCTGGCGGAAATGGACGCTTTATTGGCCGACTCTTCCCGGATCACCTCTGATGAAATTTTTATAAATTACGAATCTATAAAACACCGGCTGGCCAAAGCTTTCCAGGAGTGGGAGAATGAACATGAGCAGCTGGAAATATGGAAAATGAAAAAAACCTGGTGATGCAAGAAGAAATAATTTTCGGGACACGGGCGGTGATCGAGGCGGTTAAGTCCGGCAGAAGTGTGGATAAGGT
>CAYWTT010000251.1:0-6013 GCA_964461245.1 uncultured Prolixibacteraceae bacterium
CTCCTCCTCAGGGAAAACCACCTTCACCAAACGGCTCAGTGTCCAGTTGGCGGTAAACGGTCTTTGGCCTCACATGATCTCGGTGGATGATTATTTCCTTGACCGCGATCAGACCCCAAGGGATGAAAACGGAGAATATGACTTCGAAACCATAAAGGCGATCGATGTGGAATTTTTCAACCGGCAGTTGCTTGACCTTTTCGACGGAAAAGAGATCGACCTGCCGCGGTTCGACTTTCAGACGGGCCAGCGACTGTTTAACGGAAGCCGGCTTAAACTTCAAAAGGGAGAGATCCTGCTGATCGAAGGGATCCACTGCCTGAATCCGGAACTAATTCCCCACATCAATCCCAGCAATACCTTCAAAATCTTTTTAAGTGCGTTGACACAGGTTTCGGTCGATGAGCAGACCTATATCTCGACTTCTGATAACCGTCTGATCCGCAGGATGATCCGTGATAGTAAATACAGGGGATATCCTGCCTGGGAAACCATTAAAAGGTGGCCTTCGGTGCGCAAGGGAGAAGATCAGTACATCTTTCCTTTCCAGGAGAATGCCGATGTGATGTTCAACTCTGCCACACTGTATGAACTGGCTGTGCTGAAAAAGTATGCTGAACCTTTATTGCAGGCAGTGACGGAGAGCCGGGAGGAGTACAGTGAAGCCACCCGTTTGCTGAAATTCCTCTATTATTTCAAAACCCTGGATGAAAAGGAAATTCCTCCGACCTCACTGATCAGGGAATTTCTGGGGGGAAGCAGTTTCGTTTACTGAACGATCCTCATGAAGCCACTGGCATTGGTCAGCGGCAACCTGAACCAAAAGCGGGATCCTTTGCCTGGGGTGGTGTCCAGTTTCAACTCCCCTCCAAGAAGGGCCACCAGATGCTGGGCGATGGGAAGTCCCAGTCCGGGACCGCTCTTTTGAGCCTGACGGTCCGATTCGATCACATAAAACCTCAGAAAGATATTCTCCTCTTCTGAAGGAGGGATACCCGGACCGGTATCCTCCACGAAAAATTCCACACTATTTCCGATTACAGGGGTATATCCGAAACTGACCGTTCCTTCGGGTGTGAAACGGATGGCGTTGTCAATCAGCCGGTATAACGCTTCTTTGAGCAGACTGGGGTCCGTTTCAAATCCCACCTCATCACTCTGAATCCCGGTGTGGAGGATAAGTTGCAGATCCCGGTGATCGGGAAGCAAAGGATAGAAATGGAGAAACAACTCCCGCAAGAGGGCGTGGATATTCGTGTGTGCCTTGTTGACCACCAGCGTGTTTGTTTCGATTTTGGACAGCTGGATGGTGTTCTCAATGATATTCAGCAGGGAAAATCCCTGTTGCTGGACATCATGAATGAACTCATCCCTTTCAAAATCCGACAGGGAAGGTTCAGCCAGCATTTTGGTCAATCCCATGATGATATTCATCGGAGTGCGGATATCGTGTGACAGGTTGGCCAGAAATTTTGATTTGAGCGCATCAGCCTCCTCTGCCTTGGCTTTTGCGGCTTCCAGTTCAAATTCCGCTTTCTTGCGCCGGGTAATGTCCCGGGCAATGGAAATTACCGAATTCTCATTTAGCCGTGCCAGCCGCATTTCAAAAAGCAGGGAGGTGTTCCTTGACTCCATCGTGTATTCAATGGTTTCAATGGTATCGTGATCGATGGCTTTCTGGATACATTGGAAAATCTTTTCAGCCATCATTTCCGAGAAGCCGACTTTGAAGACCGAATTTCCGATTACTTCCGAGGTTTCGGGCAGAAGGGTCTCCTGCCCTTTGAAAACCACATCCTGGAATATTCCGTCACGGTCGATGACAAAGAAAATGTCAGGTATGGCCTCAAGCAGGGTCAGGTAACGGGCCCTGGTCTCCTCCAGATGCCTGATCTCAATCTTCTCCTGGGTGATGTCGTTGAAAAGGCAAAAACAGGTCTCCTGGTTCATCCAGAGGGTATAAAGTGTGAACCACTTCCCGAGTGAAGGAGAGAATATTTCAGCCTGCGATTTCGGGTCAATGATAAAAAGGTCGTTCCAGCTGATTTCGTTCTTAAAAATAAAGTTGAACAGATAGTTGACCTCCTGGTTCCTCGCTTCCGGAAAGGTGATCCTGAATCCTGATTCAAAGGCATGGTTAATTCTTACCACCTCCAGCCTGACAATATTCCCGTCCTGGTCGCGAAGTGCTTTTATCTGGGCAAACGGTTGCCTGATCTGATGGATGATATTCCTGGCTTGCTGATCTTCAATCTGTTTCTGTTCCCGGTCGCGGGTGATTATCCGGTCGAAACCGATCCTTGCAGTCACGATGACAGCAAATGAAAGTGTGAGAATCAAAACCGGGTTGAAAAGGTAAATCTGATCCGGAGTAAAATAACTGCTGCTTAATCCGGCCCTGACAATATGAACCACCAGTGTAATGATCCCCATCAGGTACAAAAGAAGATACCTTGTGCCAAATGGGACCACAAAGGCCATTACCACCAGCCCCGACAGGTACCAGAGGAGCACGTAGTGCAGTGTGTTAGGCAGGGGAGCGCTGTTGCTGAAGCTGACATAATAATAAAGGTAAACAAGCAGGGGGATGAAAAAGACCATGTTGATGGCCATGTTTTTCTTATTCCTTGTCAAAAAGAAAAGGGCTGAACCAAACATCAGAATGGTTGCGGTTTCGGCAACGGGATTGGATAAATCGGTGCGGATGGTTTCCTTCACCAACAGCAGCAGGGAAGAGATGACACAACCTGCCGTCAGGAACAGGCTCAGAAAATAGCGGAGTTGGTTTTCATCTGGTGAATGCTCAGCAGAAGTGAATCTTTCCAGTATATTTTTTCTAAACCAGCTCAAGGCGAAAATGCGTTATTTATAGGATAAGGTGAAATCTATATTTTATGTAAAAATAAGGCAAAAGATGATGAAACCAACAGCTCTCCTCGGAAAAAGGGAAAATGAATTCGCTGACCCTCTTTTCCTGACTTTTGTTATTTTTTGGTTGCGGGGCCAGGTATAACTTTGTGACCGGAAGGAACTAATGTGATATGGATAAAGGATTTTACAATGTTCCGGCAGTCATTAACGAACCGGTACTGAGTTATGCTCCCGGTACGGCCGAACGCCGGGAATTACAGGAAAAAATTGCCGAGCTTCGGCGTGTGTCGTGTGATCTGCCCATGATCATCGGAGGAAAGGAGGTCAGGTCGGGTAAACTGGAGAGGATGTTCCCGCCCCATGAAACGAATCACACCCTGGGATATTACCACCAGGGTAATGCCGCGCATGTCAGGATGGCCATTGATGCAGCCCTCGAAGCGCGGAAAGCATGGGCTGCCTTGTCGTGGCATCATCGTGCCGCCATTTTTCTGAAGGCAGCTGATTTGCTGGCCGGACCATACCGGGCCAAAATAAATGCAGCCACCATGCTGGGCCAATCGAAGAATGCCTTTCAGGCAGAAATCGATTCAGCCTGCGAACTGGCCGATTTTTTCAGATTCGGCGTTCGCGAAATGACCCGGATTTATGCCATGCAACCCGAATCGTCCCGTGGTACCTGGAATTACAATGAATTCAGACCGCTTGAGGGATTCGTCTATGCCCTGACCCCGTTCAACTTTACCTCCATTGCGGGAAATCTTCCTGCCGCCCCGGCGATGATGGGCAATACGGTGGTCTGGAAACCGTCCAGGACAGCGGTTTATTCCGCGGCAGTCATTATGGATATATTCCGGGAGGCAGGCGTGCCCGACGGAGTGATTAACCTGGTTTTTGTTTCGGGTCCGGTTGCCGCAGATGTGGTGCTGTCCCATCCCGATTTTGCAGGGATACACTTTACCGGTTCCACTGCGGTATTTCAATCAGTCTGGAAGAAAATTGGTGAGAATATTTACAGATACAAATCCTATCCCAGGATTGTCGGGGAGACCGGAGGCAAGGATTTTATCTTTGCGGATGCCACGGCCGACTGCCAGGCGCTTGTCATTGCCATGGTAAGGGGAGCGTTTGAATATCAAGGACAGAAATGCTCGGCTGCTTCCCGTGCTTATATCCCGGCCAGTATCTGGCCCGATGTCAGGGAGAGGCTCGGAAAGGAGCTGTCCACAGTGAAGATGGGACCGCCCGAAGATTTTACCAATTTTGTCAATGCCGTGATCGATGAAAGCTCATTTGATAAACTGGTTGCCGTCATTGAAAATGCAAAGGCGGATACAAATGCGGATGTAATTTTTGGCGGGAAATATGACAAATCAGTAGGCTATTTCATTGAACCCACCGTAATCCAGGCTTATACACCCGATTATGTTACCTTGGAAGAAGAACTTTTCGGCCCGGTGCTGACTGTATACGTCTATATGGATGAAGAGCTGGATGAAACCCTCAAAATACTGGATCAGACTTCCCTGTATGCCCTGACTGGAGCTGTCTTCTCCCAAAACAGGTACAACATTGAGAAATACAGTGCCATTCTGGAAAACAGTGCCGGGAATTTCTATATCAACGATAAACCGACCGGAGCCGTGGTGGGACAGCAACCTTTTGGCGGAGCACGTGGATCGGGAACCAACGATAAAGCCGGTACTCTTTTCAACCTTTTACGCTGGGTAAATATCCGGACGGTAAAAGAAAATTTCAATCCGCCCCATGCCTACCTCTACCCGAACTTTGCTCCTGATAAATAAAAAATTTTTCTGAACAGCAGAAAAAGCAAAAATCTGCGAACAGAAGATTCCTGCTTTTTTTGTATTTTAGCCACGGTAATCAACCGTCAGATGAAAATCAATCCGAAAATTGTCCTGGAAAAAATCCGAAGGAACAAGCTTCTGCAAAACAAATATGTGGTTGCCATGTTCCTTTTTCTGATATGGATTACCTTCTTCGATGAAAATAATCTGGTGGCCCATCACAGGAACAAACTCCGCCTTAAAGCACTGAAGGAACAACGCGTTTTCTACAGGGAGAAAATCGAAGCGGACAAGAAAAAGCTGGAAGAGATAAGATCGGGGACCAGAAACCTCGAAAAATACGCCCGGGAACAGTTTAACATGACCAAACCGGATGAGGATTTATTTCTGGTGGTTGAAGAATGATATTCCCGGGATCCAGGCTTTGAGCCGGGGAACTGGTCTTTTGATCCCGCCAGATTTTTACTTCGCCACATAAATCAATCTGTTTTTTTGTTGTAAATCGGACGATTTATCGTTATATTAGTAGAGAAAACAAGGAGAATATGGATTTCAATCCTGACATATTCAAGATTCAAACCAACAATGTGCTGCCGAAGAAGGGAAGGATTCTGATCTCCGAGCCTTTTTTGCCGGGCAACTATTTTAACCGGGCAGTTATTTTGCTGGTTGCCCATAGTAAAAAGGGGAGTGTGGGATTTATCCTGAACAAAAAGGTGGATTTCCAGATCCAGGATTATATTGCAGGATTTGAAGATTTTGAAGCCGATGTATACATCGGGGGTCCCGTATCAACCGACTCCATCTATTTCATTCATAATCGTGCTGACCTGATCCCGGGGAGTATCCATGTGCTGGATGATATTCACTGGGGGGGCGATTTTGAAGAGCTGAAAAGACTGGCCAATCTGGGTATCATTCACGCCAACGAAGTCCGGTTTTTCCTGGGGTATTCCGGCTGGGATGCCGGACAGCTGGAACGGGAAATCAAAGAAAACTCATGGCTGGTCAGCGATATTGAAAGCAGCCTTTTATTGAAGGAGTTGGGGGCTGATTCCTGGGTGGAATTTGTAAGAAAAGTCGGGGATCGTTATACCATCTGGGAAAATTATCCTGAAAACCCCTCCCTCAACTGACCTGGGGGAAACAGCTCACGTTGACCTGCCGCCAGATCTGTTCGGTCCCGTTCCTGAAATACCTTTTGTTCCCAATCCCCTTCAGCCATTTGAATCCGGATCCTTCTGACACCAGAAAAAGCTCATCCATTTCGGTCAGGTTTACAGGGGTAAGGTCAACTGGTTCATATACCTGAAATCCGAGGGTTAGTGCTGATA